>JALZIY010000130.1 GCA_030860085.1 Bacteroidota bacterium
GCTTTGATAAGTGCAATGCCAGATATCTTTGTTTTTTAAAGACGGCAATAAAAATTTTTGAATAGAATGCTGAACAATGTATTCAGAATCACCAAATATTCCTTTTACCTGCTTTGGCAGGTAAAAACTGATTTGTTTTGTTTTTGAATAGGAAGCAAGTTTTAAATGCAAGCCCAAATGCAGACAATAGCTAAAAAGCCCTGTATCCGGATACTTCATGCGTTCGCAGTCAAAAACTATTCTATTCATATTTCATGTGATAGTAGGGCTTTGCTTTCTTTTGTAAGCAGCGAGGCAAAATTTATGCCTAAGCCTTTTATAAAAGGTTTAATGTAAGTTCATCAAGTAAAAAAAGAACCCGGATGCTAATTTTAGCTTTAATTTGACATCTCAGAAATATGAAATATTAAAGTGGATGAGTAAGATTATTCTGGACTGTGATTTAATGAATTATCCTAATACGGGACTCTACCATTATTGTTTGAACCTTGGTACGCATATAAATGCTCTTCAAGAGGAACAAATAAGAGAGACGCTAAAGTTTTACGTACCATTTCAGGAGGTAAAATCTTTCAGAAAAAAAGATTGTATTGTTGAAAAGCAATTTCATGCTTTTTTTAAACCATTTCTCTGGGACTGTAAAATATGGCATTCCCCGTTTCAATCGGGCCGTATTATACCTTATCATAATAAATCTATCAAAGTAGTACTCACTATTCATGATTTGAATGCCCTTCATGAAGGCAAACCTGAAAAAGAGCAGCAAAATAGCCTTGCGCATACACAAAGGCTAATTGATAGAAGCGATGCCATTGTGTGTGTGTCTGAATTTACCAAAACTGATGTACTAAAGAATTGTAATGTAGATAATAAGCCTGTATATGTAATTTATAATGGTACCAATCCATTTGAAGTACCTGCACTAACATCTTCTTCCTATTGTCCTCATAGGCCTTTTTTATTTGGGATAGGCTATGTTAACCGCAAAAAGAATTTTCACGTATTACTCTCATTATTGGAAAACACAGAATTAGAATTAATAATTGCCGGGCGCCTTGATGAACAAGACTATATTAAAAATATGGAGTCGCAAGCGCAGGAAATGGGTGTTGCCGACCGGTTACGAATTCTAGGCCCCATTGCTGAAAGCGAAAAAGTATGGTATTTTGAAAATTGTGCTGCTTTTGTTTTTCCTTCGTTGGCAGAAGGCTTTGGGTTGCCGGTGGTAGAAGCCATGTCTGTGGGCAAGCCTGTTTTTCTATCAAGCCACACATCATTACCAGAGATAGGCGGGGACACCGCTTTTTATTTTAAAAGTTTCGATACTGAACATATGCAACAAGTATTTGCATCTGGCATGAAAGAGTATGATGAAAATGGTTTATCAGATAAGATAAAAGAAAGAAGTAAATTTTTTAATTGGCAACAAAGCGCTGCAAAATATTTGGAAGTTTATCGATCATTACTTTAATTATGTTTTATGCAGGAAAATGATTTCCCTTTGACTCTAAACTCCTGGAACACTTCATTATTTTATGATGGCGATAAAAGGCTTTCAGAATTATGTAAGGCAAAAGATTATTATACAGATTGGTATAAGAGGTGGTGCAGCGAGATAGGCGAAACGCCGCGGTTTCATCGCAAGCAATGGGAATTTGCCTATATCATGCAAGCTTTATGGGAAAGAGGGTGCATTGCAGAGGGCAAGAATGGGCTTGTGTTTGCAGTTGGTACTGAACCACTGCCTTCAGTTTTTGCTAAATATGGGTGTAGCATTATGGCTACAGATTTACATCCAGCTAAAGGCCAGGCGTTAGGATGGACCCACGGTAACCAGCTTTGCTTTGGTGTAGAAGACTTAAACACCCGTAAGCTATGCCCTGCTAATGTATTTGAAGAAAAAGTTCGTTACATGCCCGTTGATATGAATCAAATCCCTCATGACTTATCAGGTTTTGATTTTAATTGGTCAAGCTGCTCCTTTGAGCATTTGGGTTCTATTAAAAAAGGGCTTGCTTTTTTAAGAAATCAAATGAAAACTTTAAAGCCCGGCGGATGGGCAGTGCATACCACAGAGTTTAACATAGCTTCCAATGATCGTACAGTTGAGAATAATATTACTGTAATTTTTAGAATGAAGGATATTGAAGCCATAGCAAATGAATTAAGGAAAGATGGTCATTTTGTAGAGGAACTGGATTATTCTCTGGGTGGATTGCCTGAAGACTTTTACGTTGATCTCTTTCCCTATAAACAAGATATACATTTAAGGTTGCAAATGGACGGATTTGTGGTTTCCTCAATTGGGTTGATTATTAAAAAAGGAGAACCCTCTATAAAAAGAATGTTACGTTTTTTCAAATAGTTGGACAGCGCTTAATCGAAAATATAATGGAGCCATCACCGTTTGTAAGCATCACTAATATAAATGAATTAACTGCCTTTGAATTTGAAACGGCATGCCGCCACTATAGTAAATATGCATATCTCGATAATAATCTTGCACTGTGCAGCATTTTAACTAAATACAAAATATACGTAGATACAAGAGACTTGGGTATAACGCCGCATTTGATTTTAGATGGTTTTTGGGAAACCTGGCTTACTCAGTGTTTGGCAAGAATTATAAAACCCGGAGATGTATGTATAGATGTAGGGGCCAACTTTGGTTATTATTCGGTGCTCATGTCAGCTTTAACTGGTGAGAAGGGTCAGACAATTGCTATTGAACCTAACCCTCATGTGTGTAAACTATTACGCTCTACAGCCAATGTCCATAATAGCCATTTCGAAGTTGTGGAAATGGCTCTTTCAAATAAAACCGGCAGAGTTGTACTTTCTATTCCTGATAGTTATTTTGGTGATGCAAGTATTATCCCCAGGCCAGACAGGTGGAGCCTACAGAAAAAGAAGACAAAGGTGAACACCATTTCATTCGATGAGCTTGTATTGAAATTAAATCTTCCTAAAGTAGATGTAATAAAAATAGATGTGGAGGGGGTAGAACCTTTAGTATTTGAAGGCATGCAACAAACTATCACCAATAATCCTGATCTGCGTATTATAGTTGAGTACAGCCCGTTTTTATATACTAATGCCAAAAACTTTACAGAATACTTGTTTTCCAAATTCGTTGTTCATCGCATTAAAGATGTAGATGAAATGACTACTTTAGACGAATCGGCTATTGAGGAATTATTACAGTTAAAAAATCACACAGATCTATTCTTAGAATGTAAGCCCCCTGATAATTAATCTTGCACATCTAATTTAATTCCTAACTCATCTAACTGTTTCTCATCAATAGCAGAAGGTGCATCCAGCATTACATCACGGTCATTATTCTGGAAATCGTGGAGACTGGTAATACGGACGTACCCCAAAGAAACATTTAAGTTTCGTGCTTTTTAAAATTCTACCTTTCGGTGGTGTCCCTCTTTCTTGTATAAAAAGTACCGGGCCGGTTCATAGTGATTGTCCGGCGTAAAGGGCTGTTCGAAATGATCCTTCACCAGATCCTCCCGTACAAAAAAAGCATTCACGCCTGCATGCGTACAGGCCACCAATTTGTATTCTTTTTCCAATCCTAACTCGTAGTAAGATTGAAGGCTTGCCCCGAAATGGCTGCTGCCGTCCCAGGAGGCCGCCGCATCATACGGCACGATGAAACGGTCGCCCGGCCGGAATGTGGCATTGTATTCAATAACCACCACCCGGGGCTTATAATTATGAATAGCATTCCACACATGGTAATCATTGCGGTCAATATCAATCGAAAGCAGGTCCGGTTCGATAAGTGCATTGCCCTGCTCAAACAAAGTCTCAATATTTTCGGCCGTAACAAAACTGTGGAGAACGGTTAAGATTTTCTCCCCGATACTTTTTCTGAACGAGCGGCCGATGGCGTCAACGTGGTTGCTGTTCCCTTCTATCCACAGCCCTTTCCAGCCTTTGAGTAACAGGTACGTTGTGTTGCACTCCGTTCCGTTTTCCACGCCGAACTCAATAAAAGAACAATTGGTAGTGCCAATGCGGTTAAATATTTCGGCAAGGATGCCGTCTTCTCCGTATTGCGAAAAAACCTGGAATTCAAAGCGGTTCAGCCGTCTTGCCGATTTGTATTTGGGATTTGAAAAAAGATATTGCTGAAGATAGGTGTCTATCCTCAGCCGGTGGTTTTCCGCTTCCAACTGATTCAGTTGGCTCAACTGCTGATGAAGAGTGTCCAGTTTTTGATGCAGGCTGCTGACATCAACCTGCACCGGTTTGCGAAATAGCATAGCGGCATGGTTTTAAAAAACAATACGATGGAAACGTATAAAATTTTTCTTCTGTTGCTTTTATAATTTTTTTGACAAAATTACCGGACTATAAGTGTTTTTTATGCATCAAGTTGCGGCCTGCATCACAGCGCCTTATATAACTCTTCTTACGTTACTTATTTATTGAATTTTTAATAATAAGCCCCTGTAAAATTCCAGGGGCTTATTTTAATACTTCACTTGCTCTAATCGGTTTTGAAAAACTCAACATGTGGTAGTTTTCAGAAATCTCAGTTATAGAAAATCAAACTTACTATCGTATTTGAGTTCCATTTAATCAATGTTCAACTTAATTCCTAACTCCTCTAACTGTTTCTCATCAAGCGTTGAAGGCGCATCCAGCATAACATCTCTGCCGTTATTATTTTTTGGAAAAGCAATAAAATCACGAATGCTTTCGCTGCCGCCTAACAGTGCACAAAGACGGTCAAAGCCAAATGCAATACCGCCGTGTGGTGGTGCACCATATTCAAAAGCGTTGAGCAGAAAGCTAAATTTCTGTTGTGCTTCTTCTTCACTCATTCCTAAAGCTGCAAACATTTTTTCCTGCAATTGTCTTTGATAGATACGAATGGAACCGCCGCCAATTTCATTTCCGTTTAATACCAGATCATAAGCATTGGCCTTGATGGCGGCAAAGGGATGTTTTAAGTATTCATCCCCGTTATCAATGCCTGGCTTATTATCAACCAATAATGCTATATGCTCTGGCTTAGGTGATGTAAATGGATGGTGCCTCGCTACCCATCGCCCTACTTTAATTGGCGATGCAGCGCTTTCCAGTGAAGGAAAAGAACTAAAACCCATTAAAGTATCAGGAAGTGATGTCAGTTGAGGCAATACAATTTCTTCCTCATTGTATTCAAATAACGGAAAATCCACCACCCACAGTAATTTTAATTCATCCCGTTTTCGCAGACCTAAATGTTCCGCTATTTCTAATCTTAATTCTGATATAGCTTTCCTCGTTTTTTCCTCCTCACCTGCAAGGATCAATACCAGATCACCTGTTTTTGCATTTGCAAATGCAGTAATCGCTTTCAATTGTTCTTCAGAATAAAATTTATCAATACTGCTTTTAAAACTGCCATCATCATTACACCTGATATAAACCATGCCCTGCATGCCAATTTGCGGACGTTTAACCCAGTCCGTTAGTTCATCAAGTTGTTTGCGGGTATAAATGGCTGCACCTCGTATTGAAATGGCCAACACCGTTTCCGCATTATTAAATACAGGAAACCCAATGCCCCCATCCCCTAAGGGTGGGTTTGGTAAGAGTTCTTTTTTAGAACTAAAAATTGTTGAAGGTGTTTTCAGATTAACCACTTTCATTTCAAAACGAATATCCGGCTTGTCGTTTCCATAATTCCACATCGCATCTTCCCATGTCATTCGTTCAACTGGTTCTACATACTCCACGTCCTTCACTTCCTTAAAAATATACTTGACCATACCCTCGAACATTTGCAAGATATCTTCCTGTTCTACAAAGGCCATTTCACAATCTATTTGTGTAAATTCAGGCTGACGGTCTGCCCGCAAATCTTCATCTCTAAAACATTTTACGATTTGGTAATAACGATCATAACCACTTACCATAAGCAACTGCTTAAAAGTTTGTGGGGATTGCGGCAGAGCATAAAATTGGCCCGGGTTCATGCGGGAAGGCACGACAAAATCACGTGCACCTTCCGGGGTGGACTTGATCAAAAAAGGGGTTTCGATATCCATGAAACCCTGGCTATGCAGATAACTGCGGGTTGCACGACTTACAGCGTACCTAAGTTCTAAATTATTTTTTACGGCATTGCGGCGCAGATCAAGGTAACGGAATTTCATCCGTAGGTCATCGCCACCATCCGTATCGTTCTGAATAGTAAATGGAGGAATTGCAGATTTGTTTAAAATGCTCAAACTTTGTACAGCTATTTCAATATCACCGGTAGCAATATTTGGGTTTTTATTATTTCGTTCAATCACGGTTCCTTTGGCCTGCAATACAAATTCTCTTCCTAACGGCGTCTCATCTAATTGTGAATTGAATGCTTCTGCAAAAAATAATTGTGTAACACCATAGCGGTCACGCAAATCAACAAAACTGATAGAACCAAATTTACGGACAGTTTGCACCCACCCTGCCAGTGTTACTTCTATGGCAATGTGTTCTGCTCTTAATTCTCCACAAGTATGCGTTCTGTACATAAATAGAAAAAATTGAGCGGCAAAGATAGGTAGGAGAAAGTTTGCAGTTTACAGTTTGCAGTTAACCGTTGGTCATTGATCGTTGGTTGTTGGTCTTCGGATTTTGAATTTCAGACCCTCATCTTCCGACATCTGACTTCTGGCTTTGCATTCATAATTCAACTTACTACATTTGTCACAACTTCAGTGTTCTTTCCTTCTTTAGGCCCTTGAAATAAATAATAATATAACAAAAAAAGAACGCCGATAACAAAAGGAATAACAGCGAAATATTTGCCTTCAATGCCCTGCCAGATAACTGTTTCATCAAAGCCAAAAAATTCTGCTATCATCCAGTAGGAGTTGGCTGTAATCCAGAAACTGATAGCAACATTATGTGCAAGTTCAGATACAAACTCCCTTGTTCGCCAGGCAATAATAATAGAAATTATCAGTGTCGGAAATATCATGGCGACGCCCAGTGGCTTCCAGATGAGGCACCAACTTAGATCTTTTAATAACCAAAAAATTATATGCATGTTTTCCATTTTCCGGTAACGGGCAGGGATTACATACATGCGTTCTTTGTCAGCATTCATTGATAGTAGTGTAATGTCAATAATATTGTGGCTTTATGTATGTGAAACGTGAGATGTGAGACGTGAAAGAGAAAATCTTCATCTGATAGGTCAGTCTTCATCTGCGTTTCACTTCTGACGTTTGACGTTTCACGTACAGGTTTCAAATGTACTATTTAGAAAGAATTCTTGTGTAGCGTTTTATATCTGCTTCGTCATGGATAGGAAAGTTATGTACCAAATGCGACGTTAATTGGTTGGCGAAAAACGGCGCCAGGGAAGCGCCTTTAGCGCCCATGCCATTTAGTATTCCAAGAGCGGGTTGTTGCGGATGAAAACCAACAAAAGGACGACGCTCCAATGTAGCAGGACGAACAGCAGCTTTGTGTAATAAAATTTTGAAAGGAATTTTTAGCCAATCTTCTAAATGATATTTTGTTTGTTGAAAAAATTTTTCCGTTGGATGATCATCCTGAAACTCCCATTGATAGTTAGAACCGACCCAATAAGTATTTTGAACAGAGAGGGGTGCAATCATAAGCCCTTTTTTAAAAATGTGTTCATTGGTTAGTTCAGCACTTTCTATAATCAGCGCTTCGCCTTTGTTAGGCGAAAACGGTAACAACTCAAACCAGGGATTTTTAGCTGAGGCAATACCATCACAAAAAATAATTTTTTCTGCAGTAATGTTTTGATAGGTAATGCCATCCGGAGTTATTTTTAATTCATCCATCTTAAGTGTATGAATGTTGATGGCATCCAGATCATACAATTTTTTTCGCCAGGCAGCCATGAGCAGTTGCATGTTTATTATATAGGCAGGACGAATTTCGCCACAACCAAAGCCATATTTAAAATATTGATTAAAAAAATTTTGATCCGGATAGGAGTGAAGGAAAGTATCGTCTTCTGTAAGACGATCTATAAAAGCATTGCGCATTTGGGGAGAAGGAAAAAAATCAATGATACTTTTGGAAAACACGGTTTGTATGTTGAGGTATTCACCCATTTCTTTGTAGGTATCCAATGCAAATGGCATGACCGTATCAATCATCCAGGTATAGACGTAGCGCCTGCCAGTAACCGGGTTGATGATGCCGGCAGCAATTTGTGAGGAAGAGGAGTGGCGTTCATCATCTATTACTAAAAAGCTTTTGCCTTCTTTATGTAAAAACCAGGAAAGCAGGGTGCCGCAAATTCCTTGTCCTACAATGAGGTAATCTACTTGCATGTTGCGAAGGTAAGAACCTCCCCGTCCCCTCCGAAGGAGGGGTCATCCATGCACTGAGGCCAGCTTAGCATAGATGCCGAATCTTTCAATCTTTCTTTAATAATGAAAGCTTTTTATTTTTAAGAATGATTGAATATGAGGGTCTGTGCCCATGCTAATTTCCCCCCTTGGGGGATTGAGGGGGCCGCCTTTATTCAACACTCAATCGTACTCCTTCACTATGTGCAGAAAACTCCGGTGCATACAAACATTGAATAGTAGTAATGCCATTGCTGAAATTGCCTGCATGTGTAACAAATAATGGATATTCAAACACGTAAGTTCCTTTGCGTAAATAATTAAAAAAGAAACTGCTGCTGGCATCTTTGGTTGTCTCATAATATCCCAAACCACCCTGCCATTTATATCCACTGATTACATTCACTGGTTCCAAAGCAGAGGCCCGCATATCTTTCATGTGTACATATTCCATATCCCGATCAACACGCAGCTCAATTCTTACTTTTAATTTATCTCCTACCTTCAAACCAGTTCCATCTTCTGTAGGTGTTAATACCGGTCCGCGATCAGTATTTTTTTCAATAAATAATTTCTTGTTCAACTGTAATGGGGTAGAGGCGCTGGTTATTTTATCAAGTTCTTGAAAATATTGCCAATAAGCTGCGCCCCATGATGGCATGTTGGATGGTTGAGAGTTGGAAGTTTTGGATTGTTCAACGGTTAAAGTAATATTCCCCATTTCAGGTTTTATAGAATTGCCTGAGATTGTTTTTTTAAAATAACCTGTACCTGTTTCTACTACTGTTTCAGCTTTATTAGAAATAGAAGTTGTTCCCGATTTTATTGTTACTGCCGGTTCGTTTGTTAACCAATCTGTGCCTTGCAAAAGCATGGCATAGCACGCATCTGCTGTGGCTTTTGTTGTGCGCCAGTTATTGGTTTGCTTGTTCTTGATCAGCCATGTTTTTAAATCATCAATTGTTTTTTGGTCACTGGTAATTTCACTAAAGGCTTCTATTAATAAGGCCTGTGTTTCTATGGGTGCATACCACCA
>JALZIY010000268.1 GCA_030860085.1 Bacteroidota bacterium
TATTTATCAATTATCATTTGCGCAACCATTTTAGATACTTCCGGCCAGTTGGCGATAGTAGATTTAGCATCATCACATTTAGGTTTTTTGGGATCATTCCCATGATCTTTGTCACAAGAAATTCCAATGATAAATATGGTAAAAATAAAAACGGTAAAAAAACTAAAGCGATTAAATAATGTCTTTTTCATAAAAATAGTTTTAGCGTTATGAAACCCCGATGAGTTCCTTTTTAAAATGATTAAATTTTCGCAGCAGTCACAGGGAAAGAAATAATTCTCAAGGAATACTAAAAAAATTATGCCCGATCACTTGCAATAAACTTTGTTTAATTAATTGAATTTATTTGAAAATAAAACTTAAACGTTCTATTGTAAATTTTAAACTAATAACAAAACAAGGAATCTATTTCCCAAAAAAATTGGGCACAATCGCCTTTATTACAAATTACTTTTTTGCCAACTTTTTATTATTATTCATTTTGGTAGAGTCAGTATCAAGTCCACGCAAGAATTCAATCACGTCTGCACGAGAACTCTTATTATCGATATAAAAAGGATGAGGAGATTTTTTGCCTCGTTTCGGGTCTAATAATTCATCTAAGCTTTTTACAGAAGCATCGTGCAGAAATATTGTTGTTCTTGCAAGGTCGAGAAGCAATGGGAGTGCATTACCTCTTGGGCCTCCACGTGCGCTGGCATCTACAATTACCATTTTATCATCAAAATCACCTGGAGAATTAAGAATTGTGCTCAACTTTTTGTTTCCCCTTACACCAACTACTAGTGGCGTATACCCGGGCCAAAGTGTTTTAAGATCAACCAATGTAATGGGTACTGCTTTACTCTGATCAACGTTATGACAACTTGTACAGTTATTAGTAAATATTTCACGTCCCCGCATTGCCATTTCCTCATTTACCTTAGGAGCAGGAGGCGCTTGTAAAGCAAATGTGTAAGCAGCCATATCCTGTACCTTTTTATCATCTACACGCCGTCCCACGGTATTACTTAGTTCGCCGGGCTTACCTTGCATTTTTGCCTGAACAAACGGATATCCCGTTACACCTGTTTCTTTTAATATCTCTTTATATTCTTTATGTATCTGCTCGCCGGCTGGACCACCCAGGCCTTTTAAAAATTCGAGTCCTTCAGGCGTAGCAAGAGTTGTAAGGTCAAGATTTGTAGTGTATGAAGAATTACTGATATTATGAAACAATTCAAATTCTCCTGAAGTCCCATAAGGCGCAGCAAGGTCCTGGCGAAACAACGGTACATTTTTTACAGAGTTACCATTGCCATCAGATGTTTCGTCAAACGTTCCTACGGGATAAAACTCCGGGTTGCTCAAATATTCGTCAACCTCTTTTTCTGTAGAAGTTGGGCGCATACCTCTTGCCGCCCGGCCTATTGATACGCCGAGAAAAATTTGCTGTAAATTGGGGTAATAGGCACGTGAGTTATTAGCAAGAGCAAGAAACCTTCCCATATTGAAAGTCAACGGAGCCGGGCCGTCAATACGCTTACCTGCTGAACCTCCGGCAGGCATATCAAAAACTGATTTATCAGTAATTGTGTGACAAATAGCGCAGCTTACTCCTACCATATCGCCTTGAAGAATGTCAATGCGTTGATCCCCATTACTGTCTTTAGGAACTACACCTATAATAGCGTTTGCGTTGAGTAATGCAATAGTCGTTTTAACGTCGTTCAGCAAGGGTGCCTGCTGTGGTGAAAGGTCAGTCTTAAATTCGGCTTCTAATTTTTTGCGTAACTCCGGGTCAAGCGCTTCTGCTTCCATATCAATTTGCAACCCGATCTCTAAAAATTGTTTAGGCGTTGAATTGGATTCAACTACTCCTTGTTGCCATCGCATAGCTTTATTCCAAAATCCTTCGTTTCCAAAGGTTTCAAACCTAAAAACTTCTTTGCCGCGGGTTACATCTCCCAGGATGTGTGGTTTAGGGTTTGCTGTATCAGCGGGCCCATCACTTGTTATACCTGGCTTTGTATCCTGTATATTTTTCGGATTGCGCTCATTGCAGGCATTGTGTAGAGCAACTGCAAAAAGTAAAACCAAACATATACTGATTAAGGACAGCGGGGAAGAACGGTTATAAATTTTTATAATGCGCATGGCATAAGATTTTAAAATTTTCTTCGAGTAGAATTATGCTTATTTATATAGGCAGTAATAATAGAGTAGGGAAAAAAAATTAAGCAATAATGAATTACTTAAACTTTATAAGAGGAACAAATGGTTTGCGGCCACAGCGTTAAAGTAAAATAAGTAGGATCTAACTTTAAACTGAGAACTCAGTTAAAGATGTACAAAACATAAGCCATAGTGAAAAAAAACTTATCACGAAAGTATAACGTTTGCGTATTAATTAATCATTTTATAACCCAACGAAGCGAACATATTTACTCTATTGTTGTTCACTTCATCGCAATATGTTAAGGAGGCGCCGATTTTACAGCGTGTTTTCAGACCTCGTGTAATGTTTTGATATCAGGTCAGTTTCTTTAAAATTGTAAAGAAAAAACAGTTCCTTTTCCATTCATTGAATGTACCTGTATAGTGCCGCGGTGTAGCATTACTATCTGTTTGCATAAACTTACTGTTTGCATAAACTTAATCCAATGAGCTTCCTGAGTTGCCGTTGGTCTCTCCCGACCAACGGTTTTATATTTCATTGTAATGGGGTAAGAATATTAATTCTGCTTTATCCTTTTTTCTGCTATCATAAATTTCAGTGAGGAGATGATTATTTCTTTTACTTCATCATTTTTTGTAAAAGGGGCAAAAGCTTTGCCTTCATTCTCTTTATAAATTTCTTTCTAACCCCCTGATAGCCGGTTAGTAGGCGCATAAGAATTATAGAGTTTATCTATCTGTGCAGCAGGCTGTCCCTGCTTTTCTTTGAGCGTAGTATTTGTAGGCGGCTCTGTCCATGGCATTTTATCAACTATAATTTTTGGCACATTGATAATTACATTTGTTCCGTTTCTTTTTATAACTGCATCTAATGGAATATAGGTGTCGGTTTTAAAAATCATTCCCCTTGGTACCAGGATATAGCCCTCACCTTCACTACGGGACTGCACCACTTCTTGAACCGTACCTATTTCCCCGCCATCTGATCCATGTATGGTATCACCTTCCTGAACTTGCAGACTGCCGCTATTGCCAGTTTCTATGGCATCTAAAAAATCATCTGTTTTTATTACGGCATTAGCTATTAATGGAAAGTTTATATTGATGGCAGCCTCGTATTCCATTACACCTGCGGCTCCAATGGCATCGGAAATAAACGTTACATCATAGCCTTCTTCCGTTGCATGACGTCCTGTTGATTCGCAACATAAATTGGCGGCCATACCGGCAATAACCAGGTGGGTTGTTTCCCGTTTTATCAGCTCTTCAGCTAAGTCAGTTTGAAACACATCGCACCCTTTGTGTGGCTGCAAAATAATATCACCTTCCTGAGGCTTCAGATCCGGGTGAAAATCTGCTCCCCAACTGCCGGCCTGAAACATCTTCATTTCGTACATCATCCGGTTAATGCCGCTTCTTTTATGCAGATGTTCATTTGCATAATCTTCTTCTGTATAAGCCATCGGGCCAAAAAAAACAGGAATTCCCTTTGCTCTTGCACCCGCTGTCACACGTTGCAGATTTTCAATCACATTGTTCATCTTCAATGTTTTTTTCGTTAGCTCCCATGCTGCACCACCCTCAGATAAAAAGTCATTTACAGGATCAATCACCAGCAGTACTGTGCGGTCTTGTGGATAGGAAGCACCATTTTCGTTCTTTGGAAGGTAAGTAGCCAGTGGCTTTCTTTCACTTGTAGTTGGTTCCATTGTATTTCGTTTTATGAGTAATCAAAACATCTTACGTCCTTGTAACAGTCAGCCAGCTTTTGAGGCGAAACAACCAGCTAAGTGCAAATTTCTTTATCAACGTTACATCACAGGCGTACATATATGTTCATCTTTTAGGTTTTTATTTGGGTCAGGGATAAGCATGGGTTCTTTAATATTCCGACTTTATGATCGGCTCTCATGCGTAGGGAAAATACAGTCTTCAATAAAGGGATTTCTTTAAAACCATTGCAGTTCAAAAACCGTTCCTGATAAGATCACATTATTATCACGATTTTTATTTTATATAGCTGTGGAATAAATATTGCTTAACATGATGTATCCTCATAGAATATGTTTGGATCGTCAATAATTAAATTTTTAGACTAGCTGATTTGTCGCGTAATTATTACATGCATTCCGCATTGTAATGATACACGAGCTTAGAAAGAAATATTCAACATGGTGTAAGTGGAGCAAGTATCCGTAGCCGTTAGATAAAATAGTTTAACCTTATTATTTAAATACATAAAGATTTTTAAACACAATTTCAAACTTACTCAATGCATTTATCCATATTTCAAAGTTGGCTTAGCGCTTCTCTAAAATGGTCAACCATTGCATTATTATTTGCTGTTATAATTGTGAGTTGCACCATTCAAAAACCAACTTTCCCCGTAGGCATTTTCCCTAAAGAGATGCCCAAAATTCCGGAACCACATGCCTCAGCCGCCCAGGTACCTGAAGGCTACAAGGTTGAAGTGTTTATGAAAGACCTCATTTGGCCAAGCAGTATAGACTTCGATGAAAGCGGAAATGTTTATGTATCGGAGGCCGGTTATGTTTACGGCGATCCTTTTGCGCCTGCACAAATCTTAAGGGTTACACCAAGCGGGCAGATCAGCCGCTATGCAGAGGGTTTCAATGGCCCCATTACCGATATACTCTGGCATAAAGGACAGCTCTATGTTTCTCATAGAGGCAAAATATCAACTGTTGGAGGAAATGGAATTGTACAGGATATTGTAACCGGGCTTCCCAGCAATGGTGATCATTTCAATAATCAAATGACTATAGGACCTGAAGGCAAACTTTATTTCGGACAGGGAAGTGCAACAAATGCAGGAGTAGTAGGCCTTGATAATGCTTACCCCTATGTATGGCTTTTACTTTACCCTGATGTGTATGATGTTCCAGCCCGTGATATGCGCCTGAAAGGAGAAAGTTTTTTAACCCCGCAGCCAAATAATGTATTGTCACGCCAGGGGAAACTTCTTAGCCTTGGTAGAAATGTAAGTTATGCTGTAAACAGCATTTTCAATAGAAATAAAAGTAAGTCATTGCTGGTTCGTACAAGGGCTTTTCAGCCATTTGGTGAAAGATCTCGTAATGTAACAGGGCAAGTAAAAGCCAATGGAACAATTCTACGGATGAATACTGATGGCAGTGGTCTGGAAGTACATGCATCGGGGCTCCGTAATCCCTATGGCGTGAAGTGGGGACCCGACGGACAATTATATGTTTCTGATAATGCTTATGATCAAAGAGGAAGCCGCCCTATTGCGAATGCAAAAGACAATATTTTTCAAATAAAACAAGGTGGATGGTATGGATTTCCTGATTACTCCAGTGGCATTCCGGTTACTGACCCGCAGTTCAGACCCGACAGAGGTCCCAGGCCTAAACTTCTGATGGCAAATCACCCTCCTGTTGAACAACCCTGGCTTGTTCGTCCTCTAAATGCTGCCGCAACAAAGTTTGATTTCAGTACCAATGCCTCTTTTGGTTTTAAAGGCCATATGTTTTTGGCCGAGTTCGGTTCAGCAACGCCACTTACCGGAGATCCTAATCTTAATGGTTATACGGTTTCGAGAATTGACCCTGCTACAAAAGAAACACAGCCATTTTTAAGTAATAAAAGTCTCGGCCCAACAGGAAAAGAATATGTTATCACAGCAGGGCCAAGGCATCCGGTGCAAGCGAAGTTTTCACGAGATGGAGATGTTCTTTATGTTGTAGATATTGGAGCGATATCTTTTGAATTAGGTGGTGCTGGACCTTTCCCATTGCCTTCGCCAGGCACAGGGGTAATATGGCGAATTACAAAACAGGGTACTAATACATCAGGTCCTCCTGCAAACCTATCACCAATGCCTCCAAAAACAGATGCTAAATAAAAGTTCAGAAAGGGTATTGAATGAAAGTTCTCAACATAATCTTTATCATTTTATTTATTTTCTCTGCAGCCTTGCAATACAACGATCCAGATCCTTTGGTTTGGATTTCTATTTACTTGTATGGAGCATTACTCTGCTACCTTGCTTTTAAAAGAAAATACAATTACAGTCTTTATATAATAGGTCTGGTCGTATATATTGGTTATGCCATCTATCTTCTTTTTGAAAAAAACGGAGTATTAAGCTGGGCAAATGATCACGATGCAGAAAACATTCTGCAATCTATGAAAGCTACCAAACCCTGGATAGAAGACACAAGGGAATTTTTTGGATTGTTATTACTCATTGTAGCATTAATAGCTAATATGATTTGGTTTTCTAAAAATAAAAAGGCTGCAACTGATCAGAAAATAAAACCGGGTACCATGTTTGAAAATAGTAGAACAGTTATAGAGTAATTTTTATGAAGAAGCTTATAGCCTTTTGTTTATTGGCATTAATTACTTTGGCGTCATCGGCGCAATTTACTCTTAAGGGTATTGTACTTGATGATAAAGGAAATCCAATCAATAAGGCCACTCTTCAGATTTTAAATACTCAGTATGCAGCTGTTAGCGATGAGCAAGGAAAATTTTTGATAGAAAATATCTCCATTGGAAAGTATATCCTAAATGTCAGTAGCATTGGTCATGCTACAATCAACAGGCAAATAAACATGGGAGATGGGCCTAATGGAATTGAAATTGTTTTACAACCTTCTTTCAAACAACTTAGTGAAGTAATAATCAGCACAGAAAAGAGAGATAAATTGCAGCAGAATATTCCCGTGAGTATAACAGCCTTATCTTCCACGCAAGTTGAAGATTACCGGCTCTGGAATATAAATGATCTCACCTCGGTATCTCCTAATTTGTATACTGCAGATC
>JALZIY010000272.1 GCA_030860085.1 Bacteroidota bacterium
AATTTGAAGAGTGTATGACAAAAAAAAGCATAAGTAAAAAAAAGTCACATTTGTTTTACTAATTTATAAGCTTAACGAACTAAAGTTAAACAGGTTTTTAAACCTAACATTTACAACATCATTTCGCAAATTCTGCATACAAACGTTATACTTCTGTGATAATTTTTTTTGGGGTATGGATTGGTCTTTGTGACCCAAGAATGCCTATAGCTTGACCTACCCCTATAAAATCTTTCCCCCAATTCCTATAAGAGAAATTCCCTTACTTATAAAACATTAAAAATTAAAAACATGACAACAAAAAAAGGAATTCCTTTTTTCGTAACTGTGATGACAGTGGCAATATTATGCTTGCCACAATACATCATTGCACAGGATATGAAAACGAAAAAGGAAGACAGCAAAATGAAAACCGGCAAAATGAAAGACGACAAAATGAAAGACGACAAAATGAGAATGGGCATGGACAATTTAAAGACATGGTCCATGGCTTCGCAAATGGCCGCTAAAGAGCAAATGGGTCTTTACGGAAATCCAAATGAAATAACACCAACAATGATGGTATGGCATAACAACGGACCCTGGAAAAAAACGGTTATCACCAATTATGAGTCGAAACACAATTTCCCTGTAATGCACACCGATTGTATGGAACAGGTGATCCATTATAAAGTACCACCGGATATGGGTGATGAACTTGCCATTTTTGACGGCAGCGTAACTATTGACAGAACGCAGGGAACAATTGCAGCCCGTTGTGATAAAGAAGAAAACAATATGCTGGCATTAAACCTTGCTCATGATATTATTACCGGCAAAAAAACTGTTGAAGAAGCCCGTGCAGCGTATGGGAAAATTGTAATGGATGCAAAGAATGGCAACAAATCGGATTACATGAAAAAACTAATGTTTAGTGCAAATATGAGTGCACCAGATCCCGATGTAGTAACTGCTGGCATGGAGAAAAAGGCTATGTAATCAAAAAGAACAATTAAAAAATAACACAATCATGAAAAAAATATTCTTTTTATCAATCTTAATTTCCTTATTTTTTTCCTGCAAAAAAGGAAATACAGATCTTACTCTCGCACAGCGGATAGCTGAAAATGGTCAAAACCCGGATGAACTGGCTCTTATCAACAGGACCTCAAAAAACAACGTTGGTTATGTTTATACTGAAAGCAATGATGCCGGCACCAACCGCATTCTTATTTATAGACAGGGATTTAATGGCAGGCTAACCCCTCAAGGTAGTGTAGCATCAGGCGGTGCAGGAACTGGTAATTTGTTTGGAAGCCAGGGCGCCCTCGTGCTGGACGATAAGCACGCCTGGCTTTATGCAGTAAATGCAGGCTCCAATTCCGTGTCTTCTTTTAGAGTGGGTAATGATGGCGGTTTAACATTAGCCCATACAGTTGCCTCTGGTGGAACAAGGCCGGTAAGCGTTACCGTGAACAAACAATATTTATACGTGGTGAACCAGGTTAGCGCCAACATTAATGGTTACAAAATTGGTAATGATGGAAGCTTAACTGCTATTCCATCAACCAACCTGGCATTGAGTGCGCCTACAGCGGACCCTGGCCAAATATCTTTTCACCCCAACGGAAATATATTGTACATCACTGAAAGACACACTGATAAGATCACCAGCTTTCAGGTAAATGGTCAGGGTGTTGCTCATAGCCGTACTGTAAGCGCCTCTGCAGGAATCACGCCATTTGGATTCGACTTTGCACGTAAATATATGGTAGTGGCAAATGCCCACATGGATCTTCCGAATTTAGGTGGAGCCAGTTCCTACTCATTAAGTAATTCAGGCAGTGTCAGCGCCGTAAATGGCAATGTTGCCAATAACCAGACGGCAGCCTGCTGGACAGCTACCACTGATCATGGCCGGTTTGCCTATATTACCAATAGCTTCAGCGACAATATTTCTTCTTATTATATTGGTCCCGATGGCATTGCTTATCTTATCAATGCATCGGCAGCGCCAACCGATAAAAGACCAAGAGACATTACGATTATTGACAATTTCTACGTCTATGCGCTGAATGTAACTGATCATACTATAACTGAATATTACCGCGGGCCTCTTGGAACACTGATACCAATTGGTCATGTTACTAATGTTCCCGTGTGGGCAGCAGGATTAGCTTCTTATTAACGGGGTTAGCACCAGGATCAACTGAAAGTTTTAGTTGACAAACCGGGTCGATAACTATTTTGAATTGAAAGACTTAATAAATTAAAAATCAAAAATTATTAAACAATGAAAAAATTACTCTATTTAACAATCTTAACTTCCCTGCTTTTCTCCTGTAAAAAAGACGATAAACCCGGACATGATTTTAAAGGATTTATTTACACCAGTACCAATGCTACCGCAGGAAATGCTATTATCGCATTGGGTAGAAATTCAAATGGAACAGTGAAAGAATTGAAAAGCTCTCCTTATGCTACCGGTGCAGCCGGCGATGCAGCCGAAGGAGATTTTGATACACAATGGGCACTTCGCATTGTTGGTAATTACCTGCTCGCAGTAAA
>JALZIY010000276.1 GCA_030860085.1 Bacteroidota bacterium
GGTATTTACTGAGGCGTTGCTGTTGTATATTCTATCAAAACATAAATCCAACATAATTATGTAACTCATGGAACGTTAGAATAAAAGAATGCAGGAACTGCAACATTTGAAAGTGTGTATCTCCGAAGCAGCTTCACGTTATATTGCTGAAGCCCTCGTAAACTATTTGAATAAAATAGCCTGATCTCAATTTTGTGCTAAAAAAACTGCGTATTATTTCGGGGTTTTTTATAGAAAAATTCCCATAAAAAATCAGGAAGTTTATCTCTGTTTTTTATAAGCGATCCATATTACTTTTATAATACAAAACCATTAACTATGAAAACACTTCTTACCTTTTTATTCATCGGGTTTATAGCCACCACCACTTCTGCAGTGGCCACCAATGTTGAAGAAACATTTAAAGAAACAAAGTCAATACAAAAATGCTTTAAATATTTTCGTGTGCAGCGCCATAGCGAAGGAAATATTGTTTCCTGGGCTGTATCTTCTAAAGATGTTATTCATTTTATTATTGAGCGTTCTTATGACGGAAAATATTTTGAGCCTAAAACTGATATAAATTGCTCCGGCGTCTATCTCCACAGCTTTACAGATAAAACTGTTTCTCCAGGAACTGTTTATTATAAAATAGCAGCTATTAAGTCGGATGGAACCAAAGAGTATTCGATTGTTGAAACTATCCGCACGTTTAAAGGATAAGGACGTAAAAATTAATTAGTCAAAAACGTGGCATTGAAGTGGTAAAGCTCAGCTTCAACATCTGACAGCGCCTGGTTTCCAATAAAAAGCTTGTTACAATAGCATTTGGGTATAAAATTTTTTTATCTTTGACATGTATGCAACGCTTCGGTTTATACTGAGGCGTTGCTATTTTTTTCAATTTACCCTAAAGATTTTGTATGAGTATTCAATACGTCACCAAAGAAACATTGGAACAAATGAAGGTAGAACTGCAGCATTTAAGAGGCATCGATCGTCCGGCTGCCTCACGTGCTATTGCGGAAGCCAGGGAAAAAGGAGATTTAAAAGAAAATGCAGAGTATGATGCCGCAAAAGAAGCACAAGGTATGATGGAAGCAAAAATTGCGCAACTGGAAGGTCAAATTGCAACGGCCCGCATTGTAGACGAAACTAATATCGATACCAGCAAAGTTTCTATATTAACCAAAGTGAAACTAACCAATCTTAATACAAAAAAACAAATCACTTATCAGATCGTCAGTGAAAAAGAGGCAAATTTAAAGCTTGGAAAAATTTCCTCCACTTCGCCCATCGGAAAAGGTTTATTAGGTAAGCAGGTTGGCGAAGTAGCAGAAGTGACAGCGCCTGCAGGTGTAATGAAATTTAAGGTAGAGGATATTTCTATTTAATTAGCTAATTAGATGATGTGCTAACGTGCTAATTAAACATTTCAATAGAAAAGCTGTCGTTAACCATTAGCACATAGCATATTATTCACATTATGACCATTTTTTCCAAAATTATCAACGGCGAAATTGCATCCTATAAAATTGCTGAGAACGATCAGTTCTTTGCTTTTTTAGATATTCATCCACTGAGGGAAGGACATGTTTTAGTGGTTCCAAAATTAGAAGTAGATAAAATTTTTGATCTTCCTGCTGATTATCTTTCTCAGATGCTTGTGTTTGCGCAACCTATTGCTAAAGCCATAGAAAAAGCTTTTAGGTGTGACCGTTGCGGCATAACTGTAATAGGTTTAGAAGTGCCACATGCACACATGCATCTTATCCCTATCAACACAGCAAATGATTTGAATTTTAACCAGTCTAAGATTAAGCTTTCAGATGAAAAGCTAAAAGGGATACAACAGAAAATAATACAATTTTTATAAAAGTCTGCCTGGGTTTTCAAAGGCAAATCTCTCCCATGTAGAAGCCGTTTTCTTTTTTGAAACTGTTTTTTTAAGCGGCGATCTTGAAGAAAAATGATGGCAAATGGCTACTGCCAATGCATCGGTAGCATCAAAATAGTGGGGTTTGTTTTCAAGCGAAACAAGATTCAGCAACATTTTCCATATTTGTTCTTTATTTGCATTGCCATTTCCGGTTATGGATTGTTTAATTTTTTTTGGCGAATACTCCGTTACAGGAATACCAAAGTTCATGGCAGCCGCAATGGCCACTCCCTGGGCTCTCCCTAGTTTCAACATACTTTGTACATTCTTACCAAAAAACGGGGCTTCAATAGCCAACTCTTTTGGATGATGCAGATTCACTAAAGCAGTTACTCTTTGATGTATCAACTGCAGGCGTTCATAATTATCTTTTTTAGCAGGGAGCTTTAAAACATTTATGTCTTTAACGGTGATGATATTGTTTATTACTTCAATAACACTGTATCCCATGATCACGGTTCCGGGGTCAATACCTAATATGATTTTATCTGGTGTTTGCAATGACGTGATTATTTTTACCGCTAATGGTGTTAAACAAAAATATCAAAATCTTTATCAATTATTTTTTAGGTCCTTTATTGTTTGTTTGGCTGTGCTATTCTATTTACCATCAAATACAAAATCAACCGCACTTAAAAGCTTCATGGCTGCATGTAAAAGAGACTTTACAATCAGGAAAGATTCTTTATCTCATTTTTGCTTTTTTACTAATGCCTGTCAATTGGGGGTTAGAAGCTTTCAAATGGAAGCTTGCAGTGGGCCTGGTACACCGCTTAAGCTTTTTGCAGGCTTTTAAAGCAGTGTTATCTGGTGTTTCTTTTTCAGTGACCACACCCAACAGAGTTGGTGAATATCTTGGCCGCATCATGTACATGCCGGAAGGCAAGCGTTTAAAAATTATTCCCATTACATTAATAGGAAGTTTGAGCCAGATTTTAATTACGCTTGCTTTTGGCACTTTAGGATTTCTTATTTTAAAATTCTACCTACTTCAGTCTAACCTTGTCAGTTTAATTGCTTTTCAGTTTATTGCCTTTGGGCTTTTAGTGTTAGTTACCATATTGACAATGTTTTATTTTAACCTGGTTTTCTTTGAAAAGATATTGGAACGATGGCTAAAAAGCAGTCCCTACTTGTATCTGATACAGTCTGTTGCCGCATTTAATCTGCAACTCTTAACCAGGTTGTTGCTTCTATCTTGTGTAAGGTATGGGGTGTTTATCATACAATATCTATTGCTTTTTCGTTTATTCGATGTGAATGCAGCCTTGAGCAATCTGATTTGGGCAATGAGCCTGGTTTTTTTAGCGCTGGCTGCTATTCCTTCTATAACGTTGGTTGAACTTGGCATTAGAGGGGAAGTCAGCCTGCAGCTAATAAGTATTTTTGCGGGTAATAACCTAGGTATTTTATTGACATCGGTTAGCGTTTGGTTTATCAATTTAATAATGCCCGCCCTTGCAGGCAGTTTATTAATGCTGAGTATAAAAGTTTTTAAACGAAGGAGAAAAACGCACGGGCTTGCTAAAAAATATATAAGCCCGAAGAATATACCGGTTGTTAACAAAGCAAATAACAGGCAATGAGGCGATTTAAATCTGTACTTCTTTTTTTAAGTATCATTTTGGTGTTGAGCCTTAATGCAGAAACACCCGTGCAGACAGGACCTCCCGATGATTTTTGTGGTATTCGAAATACGTCTTTTAAAAATGGTGAGCAATTGAATTATATTGTTTATTATTCAATTATCGGGCTATATGTAAATGCAGGCAATGCAACATTATCAATAAATCTTGAACGGATGAACAATCGTCCGGTTTATCATATCACAGGTTCCGGCAAATCGAATTCCTCATACAATTGGATTTCTAAAGTCAACAACCGATATGAAACTTTCATAGATACCGGCGCTTTGCAGCCGGTTAAGTTCATCCGCGATGTGCATGAAGGCAAACATAAAAAATATGAGAACATTACCTTTAACCGCACTGCCCGTACGGCTATAACCAATAATGGGGTTTACAAAGTTCCGGATTGTGTACAGGACGTTGTTAGCTGTCTTTATTATGCACGTAACATCAACTTTAATAAATACAAGCCTGGGGATAAAATTTCTTTCAGCATGTTTCTTGATAACGAAGTATATAACATGTATATCCGCTATATAGGTAAGGAAGATGTAAAAACAAAATACGGTAAATTCAGAGCTATTAAATTTAAGCCCTTGTTGATTAAAGGAACTGTATTTGAAGGAGGTGAAAAGATGAGTGTATGGGTGACGGATGATGCCAACCGCGTGCCTTTGCGGGTAGAAAGTTCATTAGCAGTCGGAAGCATTAAGGTTGATATGATGGGGTATAAAAATCTTCGGTATCCCATGACAAGTTTAAAGAGCATGCGTTAAACTATTTCCTGCAACGAAAAAGTTTGATTTGGTCTGATCCCTTTTTCAGTGATCTGTAGATTACAACATTCTACCTGTGCATCGTGCTCAAAAAAAAGTAAGTAATCGTTTTCAACAGCTTCTTTTAAAAAAGCTTTCTTTTCATTTAATGTATTCAGTGGAAACATATCGTAAGCCATTACGTAAGGAAGAGGAATATGTGCTGCAGAGGGTAGCAGGTCAGCCATGTACACAATTGTTTTGCCGTTATAGTTAATCTGTGGAAGCATCATAGCCTGTGTATGGCCATCGACAAACTTCAGCGAAATGGTTTCAGAAAAAGGGGAAGAAAAAATAGAGCCTGGAGGATATGAAGACCAACCCCCATCACCTTCTTCCTGCCATAAAGGATGTTTAACAAACTTTAATTGCCCGCTTTCTTTAATAGGTAAAATATTTTCTTTTAAAAAAGAAGCTTTTTCGCGGTCGTTCGGATGAATTGCCCAGGCCCAGTGCTGCTGATTGCTCCAATAGGTGGCGTTTTTGAAAGCAGCTATTAATTTTTCACCCTCGCGTATAACGGAACCGCCACAATGATCAAAATGTAAATGGGTTAAAATAACATCTGTTATATCGTCTCTATGAAAACCATGCTTTGCTAATGAGCCATCCAGGCTGTCATCACCATTTAAATAATAATGGCTGAAAAACTTTGCGTCTTGCTTATTGCCAATTCCGTTATCAACTAAAATCAACCGGCCATTATCTTCTATTAATAAGCATCGCATAGCCCAGTTACACAAATTATTT
>JALZIY010000282.1 GCA_030860085.1 Bacteroidota bacterium
GATGGTGCGTGAACGCATATTGAAACAATTGCTTTCTTTCTCTTTTTACTTCATGTTCTTTTTTTGAAGGATTGAGCGCCAGTAATTTTATATCTTCCAATTGTTCGGGGCTTATGTATTCGTAACCTAAATATTTAGCCCTTATCTGTTCAGCCTGCTCATGCTTACCCTGCTCTTCAAGCCGTTTGGCTTCTTCCAGCCATTCATGCCTGTCTGATTTTTGCTCGGTTACCTGCAACGGCATTGTCATTTCTTTCAACGACAGCAATTCAAGGGCACCATGATTTACCTGCTTTTCAAACAAATAAATATTTTTTACTGACCGGGTTATGGCAACGTAAAATGAGTTAATATAAAATTTGTATATCTCCGCGTCTTTATCATTTTTATCAGCTGGCCTTGCATATTGTAATGAGTCTCCAACCAGATCTGATGCGTTTACACCATTAATTATTTCTTTAAACTCTGTAGGATTAGTTGAAATAAAATTCAGCAATATCACATTTTCATATTCCAAACCCTTTGCCTCCTGTACCGAAAAAATAAGGGGAGTTTTAAAATAGCGACGGGCTTCTTCCTTCAAATAATTATCGGCAACAATTACCGCATAGTGCGTGGAGTTTTGTGTTTTCCTATTCAGTTCGGCTTTCACTTTATCATCATC
Organism: Bacteroidota bacterium; assembly: GCA_030860085.1. GTDB lineage: Bacteria > Bacteroidota > Bacteroidia > Chitinophagales > Chitinophagaceae > Flavisolibacter. The sequence continues at coordinate 665 of JALZIY010000282.1, forward strand.
CTGCATCAGCAGCCCTTCGCCTTTCTGAGAAGAAATTGTATTAATGAGATAATTACTTTCCTTATCAATTGAGCCAAACCGCAGATTTTTTATTTTAAGCAAAGTGTTAGACAAATGGACTACTTCTGGAGAATTGCGATAGTTGGTCTGTAGTATTTGAACCTGCTTATTATCTGTTCCATGGTGGTGTAGATAGGTCTTGATTTTAGACCATGAAAAAAAGTTGGGATGAACAATCTGGTTACTGTCGCCTGTGAGTATAAAATGCGACTTATTGTTAAGCGATTGCATAATACACTTTAACTGAATGCCTGTAATGTCCTGCACCTCATCTATCATTACATAATCGTAGCGGGGCTTTACCAATTGCAGGTATTGAAATGAAATCATATTACTATCGTAATAATTATTTTCTTTCATCCATTGCAGGTATTTGGTAAACAGGCTATATACCTCCTCCCTTTTATCTGTAGTAAAGATGGATTGCTTAATTCCCAGCAACAAGTATTCTTCTTTGCTTAAAAAAGCAGTTTGTAAAGGCGAACCGGTGAGCACTCCTTTAAACTCTTCATACATACGGTATGGCTCTTTAATTTTCAGGTATTGCGCTTGACGGTTAAACCACTGCTCAAATGCTCTGAAATTTATTTCTTTGCCTTCAGGTATTTGCCACGATTCCAAATATTGTTGAAACGAAAGGAAGTCCACTTCGCTGTCTTCATTTTCGTAACCGTGAGAAAAATACATTTTTCGTGCATTCTCTACCAGGTAGTTGCTCAAAGAAATATAAGCCACGTTGCCTTTCAGTTGTTTCAGCTTTTCGAGCACCAAAACCGTTTTGCCGCTGCCCGCAGAACCTATAATAATCAATGGTGGATGCACCTGGAAAATGGCCTGCTGGGTATCATCGAACGAAATGAATTTATTTAGCACATGAATGCTGTGGCCTAAATCATTGATGTAATTCAAAACCTTTATATCGCTTTGCTGTACATCTTCTACCTGGGCCAAAGGGTACATAGCACCCTCATCTGGCAATTGAGCCCCGCGAAGAAATCTTGATTTAGCATAATCATGATGTTGTATTACTTCCAGCAACAGCAGGTATTTTTTCTTATTATCAGAGGCAACTGTAAACAACAAACGGTCCTTAATATTTAGCCTTGCCCGGTAATAACCAGTATTGCTCATTTTACGCACATCGGCGCTTTTAAAGTCACCTTTGGTTAACTGCTGCAAAACTTCATCAAAGTTTTTCTGTACACTTTTACTGTCAAGCTGGTTATAAAATAAAATAGGAAGCATCAAAAATTGAGGGGTTTAGGGATTTCTGCAATAGGTGCCTGGCAAATATAGTATTGATGCTTCCATACATGTCCGGCTTAATTTCCCTATGTGAATTGTTTGTTGGAAATTTTTTCCGAGAACCGCCATTGAAAGCAAATGAGTCGAGTGTTCCTCCAAAAGTGGATTATTTTCAGCAGTAGAGCACAAGTTATGTTGCCATAATGTCCTTGCATATAAATCTTCGTTTGCAGAAGAAAACTGAAAACTTATATACTGATGATAGGGAAATATTTTTCACGAATAAAAAAAAGTGACTGGTATAAAATTCTTGATCGTTATCAATGATTACAAAATCGATACGATAAAAAAAATTGCTTATATAAATAATCTGTGTAAGCCAGTTGAAAAAAGCTAAATTAAAAGTGACTAAAAATTCTATTCATTCAACACTTTCCACAACAAATCTTTTAACTCTGTTAAATTTTTATTTGTAAGAGAAGAAATAAAAATATGAGGAACCTTTGGAGGCAATTCTTTTTTAATATCATTTATCAATTCCTCATCCAGCATATCGCTTTTGCTGATGGCAATGATAAAACGCTTTTGCATTAACTCGGGATTAAATCGCTGTAATTCATTAACAAGGATGTCAAATTCTTCTTTATGATTTTTGCTGTCAGCGGGCAGTAAAAAAAGTAAAATTGCATTACGTTCAATATGACGTAAGAAGCGATGCCCGAGTCCCTTGCCTTCAGCAGCACCTTCAATGATACCTGGCAGGTCAGCTATGCAAAAACTTTTACCATCCCGGTACGCCACTATGCCCAAATTAGGCGTAATGGTTGTAAAGGCATAATCTGCAATCTTTGGTTTGGCTGCCGTAATTACTGATAATAAGGTTGATTTTCCTGCATTGGGAAAACCCACCAAACCTACATCCGCCAGCACCTTTAACTCTAATGTTTTCCATCCTTCAATGCCCGGCAGGCCGGGTTGCGAATGTTCAGGCGCCTGGTTAGTAGGTGTCGCAAAATTTGAGTTGCCTAACCCTCCTTTTCCGCCTGGTAACCATATTATTTCCTGTCCGTCAATTAAAATCTCTGCTTCTTTTTTGCCGCTTTCTTCATCTACTGCAATGGTACCTAATGGCACTTCAATAATAATATCTTTTCCATCACGGCCGGTGCGGTTATTATCACTGCCATTGTCTCCATCCTTTGCCAATATATTTTTATGATATCGCAAATGCAGCAAGGTCCATAGATTACCATTGCCTTTTAGAATTACATGCCCGCCGCGACCTCCATCCCCACCATCGGGGCCGCCAAATGCTGTTAATTTATTACGCATGAAATGTTTAATGCCTGCCCCTCCATGCCCGCTTTTGCAAAATACACGGATCTGGTCAACAAAATTGCTCTTCTCCACTTATACATTTTAATGTGCCTGCAAAGATATTGCTGCATGAGTGTAATTTAGAGATATGAAACTTTATATAACTGTTGCCCTTATTTTTCTATTGTTTTCTATTCAGCAATGTTCAAAAGTAAAGTCGCTGGATATCCCCGCTTGTTTGCAGAAAAAGATAAATGAAATAAAGAAAGCGCCAAAGTGGAACCCGCCAGCATCGGTCAATGAATACATGTACAATGGAAAAACTGTTTACTTATTTAGCAGTGATTGCTGCGATCAGTATAATATGATTTATGACAGTGATTGTAATTATGTATGTGCACCCAGTGGAGGTATTACTGGAAAAGGTGATGGCAAATGCGAAGATTTTAATCCATTGGCAAAGCATATAAGATTAGTTTGGAAAGATGAACGCTGATGCCGAACAGGTTATTTTCTTCAATTCTTATTTCTCCGTAGTGATGCTAAAAAAAGCGCCCCGCACAGGAACGCTTATATTATGACAATATCAAGTCTCGCTTATTGTATTAAAATCTTTTGTTCAAATTGTGCTTTCCTATTCTTATCTGAAATTTTTACTAAATAAACCCCCTTTGCATTCGTAGAGGATAAAGAAATATTTTCAGAGCCGTATTCATGGCTAACAGTAATGCGTTTTTGCATAATGCTTCTACCCATTACATCTGTAAGGTCAACTAAATAATCACCAACAGGAATCTTACTGAACTGTAGCGTGAAATAATTATTGGTTACCGGGTTCGGATATACTTGTATAAATTTAGAAAAAGCAGATGATTTTGCGGCAATCGTTTCAATGGTTGTATATTTTCTTGACACGGTAGCCAGGTAGTTACTGTTTGCAAGATCAGAACTACGGAATACAGCAGTTGCTCCATAAACTGAGGCTTCCCAACTTTTGGGATTTACTACGTAATAAGCTTTGCCATCTATTGCGCTGCTCACTAACAAATTACCATCTCCATCAACCACTGCACCGTTCACCGTAAAGTTGGAAGGCAATCCTTTAATGGCACCTAAATACGTAGCTATTTTCGTTTCTATATTTACTTTAAATACCTGGTTACGTGCAGACATAATGTATAGATTGCCTTTATCATCGGCTATCATATCGCCACCATAAGAACTACAGCTATTGTGTATGGAAGTGCTTTTATTTGCCGGGTCGTCAATCAATGAACCTAACTGCGTAATTTTTATTTTTTTACCTGTAGTGAATTGTATTACCGTGTTGCCATCGTTTGAAATAGCGTACCCATTGCCATCCGGCGCAATTACCATACGCGTAATGCATTTTGCCTGGTCGTTGTGCATATCTCCGAATTTGGTAAAAGATTCATCTGCATAAAATACTTTCATTGTTTTAAGGTCGATATAACGCAATTGATCGATGAACATAGGCGTAAAGTACAAACGATTGTTTTTACGATCATAAGCAGCGGCTGCGACCCCCGTACTAAATGGTGCCTGAAGCATGGTGCCAAAGCGGGCATCAGCCTGTTGTATCATTTTCTTTTTTGAAACAGCGTTGTATACAGGAGTTTTGGCATCAGACCCATTTAATAAAATAGAACTGTACTCACCTGTTACCAGGTCAAGTTTTCGCAGCGCATTCCAACCCGATCCTTCTTTGGTAAGATCAGTAATAGCGTAGGCAAAGCGGTCATTTTGAGCATTGGTAATAATACTGATTGAAAAAGCAATGGCGCATAAAAAACCGAAGGGTAGCACTTTTCTCATAGTCTTCATTTTAAAATTGAAATAGTCCATTAAGTTAAACAATTTATTATGATTTTTTTATTTTGCCTGCTATGGAATAATTATTTTTTAAAAGTTTCATAATTGCTTTTAAAAATAGGTTGCTGTTCCTTGATCTCCCGAAGTGGTTCGCAGGCTTTTAGTGTATCAAAACATTGCTTTGGTAATTGTTGGTAGAGGTTAGTGCCTTGTGTTTTCCATTTAACCATTTCATCACTTACTTCTTTAATAATTTTTGCAGGATTACCTGCTATCAATGAACGCGAAGGGAATTTCTCACCTTGTTTTATAAATGAAAGTGCGCCCACAATACATTCATCACTCAATTCTACTTCATCCATCAGGACAGCATTCATTCCTATTAAACAATTTTTCCCAATAGTGGCTCCATGGATAATGGCTCCGTGACCAATATGTGCGCTTTCTTTTAAGAGAACTATTACACCAGGGAACATGTGTATGGTACAATTTTCCTGCACATTGCATCCATCTTCAATAATGACCTTACCCCAATCGCCGCGGATGGCTGCCCCGGGACCGATGTACACATCCTTACCAATAATTACATTACCTGTTACAGCAGCTTGTGGATGAATAAATGCTGTTTGGTGAATTACCGGTTTTATGCCATTGAATTCATAGATCATTTTGCAAAGAAACTTATTTTGCTTCGCAACGCTAAGAGAAGAAAAAAGAGAAAAAGAGAAGGAGATTATTTTTAAGTACGCTTACTCTTTCAACTCCTTTTCTCTTTTGACATCTTAACTAAAATATGCTTTCACTTCAAAGTATTCTATCAAAGAGAAAAGAAATTTATACATTAAAAACCTCTCAACTCTTTCTCTCTTTTTTCTTCTCTTAGCTAAAAGGCCTTCTTAACCGGCTGATATGTTTTTGTCTCTTCGTTCCAGCCAAGCTGGTCCAATACGAAAGTATATTTTAAGGCAGTGAGTTTTTGACGTTCAAACCGACCGCTTTCGCCGCCATGGCCTGCCCCCATATTTACTTTTAAAAGAACAGGGTTATTACCAAGATTATTATCCCGGATCTTTGCTACCCATTTTGCAGCCGAGAAGTAGGGAACCTGCGTATCATTTAAACCAGCGGTAGCAAAAATAGCAGGGTATTTTGCCTTTTTTATATTATCCTGTGGCGACCAGCTTAGCATATAATCATAATGTTCTTTTTTATTTGGATCTCCCCATTCGTCATACTCCAAAGTTGTTAAAGGCAAGTCTGTATTGTACATATCGGTGATAACATCCATCCACGGCACTTCTGCAATAATACCGCGAAACAAGTCGGGGCGCATATTGGTTACAGCGCCCATCAACATGCCGCCTGCAGAAACACCATTGGCAAATAGACGATCGGGTGAAGTGTATTTTTCATTAACGAGAGTCTGGGCTGCATCGATAAAATCAGTAAAGGTGTTTTTCTTTGTCAATACTTTACCACCTTCATACCAGGCACGTCCTAACTCTGTTCCCCCGCGAATATGCGCAATGGCGTACACTGCGCCTCTATCTAATAAACTAATTACAGAGGAATTAAAATAAGGATCAGAGTTGGCGCCATATGAGCCGTAGGCATACAAGTACAAAGGATTCTTGCCATCTTTTTTAAACTGATCTTTTTTATATGCTAGTGAAACAGGCACTTTGGTGCCATCCGTTGCATTGACCCAAATTCGTTTTGTTTCATATTCAGAAGCATTAAAACCGACACCTACTTTTTGTTGTTTTAATAATTTTTTTTGACTGGTTTTTAGATTATATAAATAATCTGTGTTAGGAGTAATTAGCGATGTAAAACTGTAGCGAATGCTATCGGTTACATAATCATCCGTGGCCATGCTCATATTCGCTACATAAGCATCCTGTCCGAAATTGACATTGTTCCATTTGTTTTTATTGCGGTCAAAAATTTTAATTTGTGTTAAACCATTTTCTTTTGTTTGCACCACGTAATAGTCTTTTAAGAACTGTGCACCTTCCAGAAATGCCTTTTCGTTATGTGGTACCAGGTCTTTCCAGTTAGTAACTGATGGATTAATGATAGGGGCTGTTACATATTTATAATTTTTTGCATCCTTATTTGTATAGATATGGAATTTGTCGCCTTCTACGTAGGTGGCATAATATTCAAGATCGGCTTGCCGCGGTTGAATGATCACAGGGGCAGCAGATGGATCTTTTGTATTGATATAACGTTGCTCCGTTGTCATAGTGCTTCCCGATGTAATAAAAATATAATCACGGTTTTTGGAAACCTGTAAGAATACACTATAGGTGCTATCTTTTTCAGTATATAATTCCTTGTCTGATAATGGATCAGTCCCAACAATATGTTGCATTACCTTATAACCCCGAACAGTATGATCATTCAAAACATAGTAAAGCGTTTTATTATCCTTTGACCATGCATAGCTGCCGCTTGTATTTGAGATCATATCAGGCAACAATTCTTTTTTGCTTAAGTCTTTAATATAAAGTGTACTCCGCCTGTCACCGGAAGTATCAATGCCATAGGCTAATAAATTATTGTTAGCACTTATTCGCCATCCTCTGACTAAAAAAATCTTGTGAGCCTCTGCCATTTTGGGAACATCAAGCATAATTTCTTCAACAGCTGTGGTAGTAGCTTTTTTACGGGCATAATATGGGTATTGTTTTCCTTCGTCAAACCGGGTGTAATACCAATAACCGTTTTGTTTATTTGGAAGTGATACATATTTCTGTTCTATACGCCCGACCAGTTCATCATAAATCTTCTTTTGAAGTGGCTCAGTGTTTTTGAGGTAATCATTTACATAAGCGTTTTCCGCTTTTAAGTGATTGATCACGTTACTGTCCTTTGGATTGCTTAACCAATGATACTCATCCGCTCTTTCCCCGCCATGTTCATTAAAAACTTTTTTCTCTCTTTTAGTTTGTGGAACTGTTTGTGAAATAGCTATGGCAGAACAGAATGTAAAAACCAGTAGCAAAAAAAGCTTTAGGCGCATATAGTAAGATTTATGAATTAAAGAAGTACAGAAAGTTACGAAATGAATGTATCGTTCTTTTGCCATTTATAAATATTTTTTTAATTACGAAGTAAATCAATACGCAGCTAATCAATGCTAAGATCAATTTTCCCTGCCAACCGAATTGAGTGACCTGGTAAACAGAATATGCTTCAATAATCAAAGCGGGAATTTTGCCCAAGGAACTTGCAATCAAGAAAGTAATGGCGGAAACTTTGCCGATTGCAGCAGCAAAAGTTACTAATCCTGAAGGAACAAATGGTAAAAGACGCAATGATAATATCAATATAAAAGCTTGCTTCCCTTCTGCTTCTATTAATCGTTTCAGTTTAGGAAATTTTTGCAATCCTTTTCGGATTTTGCTTTTAAAGCCTTTTCGATAAAGAAGGAAAGCAATTGCAGCACCAATGGTTTCGCCTAAAAAAGAAATGAGTGTTCCTTTCCAAAATCCAAAAAACAAAATATTGGCGCCCGTGATAAAAACGCTGGGTACTACTCCCAATACAGCAATCACAATGCTTATTAAAAGACTGGCAAGAATGGCAATATGTGGGTACTGTTGAAAAAAATGGATGATCTGATCTTGCAATTGAGTACTGATTAAATAAGTGTTTTGCCTGTTCTGAAACAAGTGCCTTTAAAGAGTGCTACCTGTTCTCCATTTTGGTTTGTTATAGTAATAATATATAAACCAGTGCTTTTGCCATTATGTATTTCTTTTGCTTCTGCAGTTAAAACATCATTAGGTTTAGTGGCTTTTGTAAATGTAATAGAAGTATCGAGGGCCATAGATAAATTGTTGCGATTATTACACGCAAATGCAAAACAACTGTCTGCCAACGAAAACGCTATGCCACCATGGATTACGCCAAAGCCATTGATCATTTCATCACGCAATGTCATTTTTATTTTACTGTAACCTTCTCGTATTTCTAAAACCTCGATTCCCAACCATTGACTGAACAGGTCATGTTTCATCATGTGAGAGACAACAGAGTTTGCGAGGTTGTCATTCATAATTAGGGTTGATAGGTTAACAAGTTGATAAGTTGACAGGTTGAAAAGGTGCTTATGACGAAATCTTCTTTTCTAAAAAATTAATATAACCGTTTAAAAGTTTTTCTACTTCGGATATTTTATTTCTAAAATAAGCAAGAGTTTCGTTTGAAATATAGGTCGAGTCAAAAGCATCAATTAAATGGTTTAATGTTTCGCTTAATGATCCTCTGGCAATAACACAAAAGCGTGATCTGTCAGGATTCGTTCTGCGGCCATGCCCTTCTGCAATTTGGGCATTGATAGATCTGGAGCTTCGGATTATTTGATCGGTTAAGCGAAACCTTTCTTCGGGAGGGAAATTTTTCGTTAGTGCGTGGATTTCAATTTTCAATTGCAGGGCTTTTTTCCAAACCTCTAATTCTTCAAAACTTTGATAACCCATATACTTAGATTTATTTGTTAACTTGAAACTCCTGTCAACTCATCAACTTGTTAACTTGCCACCTTATTCTCCCTTAAACTTTGGTTTTCTTTTTTCTAAAAATGCCTGTACACCTTCTTTGTAGTCATAAGTTCTAGCCGCTTTTTCCTGTAGCAATTCTTCATCATGCAATTGGTCTTCATAATTATTTATGAGAGAACTATTTAATGCCTGTTTGGTAAATGCTAAACCTTTTGTCGGCATTTGCGCAAGAGTGGATGCTATCTTTAATGCTTCATCCTGGAATATATCATCACCCAAAACTTTATATATCATTCCCATTTTTTCTGCTTCTTCTGCACTCACTTTATCTCCCAGCATCATTAATGCCGATGCTTTTTGCCAGCCTATTAGGCGGGGTAAAAAATAAGTACCGCCGGTATCGGGGATTAAACCAATTTTAGAAAATGCCTGGATGAATGAAGCAGAAACAGCCGCTAAAATAATATCACAACAAAATGCAATATTCGCTCCTGCACCTGCTGCTACTCCATTAACCGCGGCAACCACAGGTTTTTCCAAACGCCGTATTCGTGTTACGATGGGGTTGAAGTGTTCATCTAAAATAGATTCAATTTTTGGGCCGTTTGGATCAACAACTTCATCCAGGTCTTGTCCGGAACTGAATGCCTTTCCTGCACCGGTTATATAGACACAGCGAATGCCACTGGCCTTACACTCATCCAATTTGTCTTGAAAGAGCAAGGCCATCTCACGGTTGAAGGCATTGTATTTATCAGGACGATTGAGTGTGATGAAAGCTATAGAATCTTTTATTTCAAATAGTATAGAAGACATGATGTTCGATTTCTGGTCAAATCTAAAATCTAAAAGCTACAATTAACAATTGTTTTAATGGCATTTGAAATACTCAAACGTCTCAATACAATCAAGACAGCGATACATGGATTTACAGGCAGTGGAAGCAAACTGGCTGATAAGTTTTGTGTGATGAGAATTGCAACGGGGGCATTGAACAGCTTCTTCCATAAACATTTCTTCTTTGCAAAATTGTTGTTTGGGATTTGGTGGAGCTATGCCGTATTCTTTTAGCTTTCTCTTACCTTCTTCACTCATCCAATCGGTTGTCCAGGCGGGAGAAAGAGATTGTACAATAGAGATATTGCGATATCCTTTTTCAATTAATTTTAAACGAATATCCATGCTGATTACATCCATCGCCGGGCAACCTGAATAAGTTGGCGTTATGGTGACCCTCACCCCCTGTCCTCGTCCGATCGGATCATCCGGGCGGGCCTCTCCAAAATTAGATTCGTTTCCTTTTTCCTTCTCCTTTGGAGAAGGTGGCAAAGCCGGATGAGGTATGGAGAGGGGAGTAAGTTGCACGTCTCTGACAATGCCTAAATCTATAACAGAAAGGACCGGCACTTCGGGGTCTTTTACTTCTTGTAATATTTTCCATATTTCTTGTTCACTTACCATATAGCGTTTGGATAAACTCTTTGTAAATACTGCATCTCTGAAAGAAGGTAACCAAGATGTTCAGTATGGCGACCTTCTTTGCCACCGCTTTGAGACCACCTCACCCCCTGCCCCCGTCCGAACGGGTCATCCGGGCGGGCCTCTCCATCTTGCGATGCAGAGGGGAGAGTAGCTTCCTGAAAAACAGTTTGTACTTTCTTCATCCAATCATCTTTTATTATAGATGCATTAATTCCATAACCCTCTCTCATAGCTCGTAGCTCCCAGCTCGTGGCTATAAGCATTTCACCTGTAAACATCCACAATTCATTGAGTGCATTGCGAATGCGGGCATTACTTTCTTCTGTTCCAGCTCCTAAACGAATGACCCACTCACTGCTCCATCGAAGATGGTAAGAAGTCTCTTTTAAAGATTTTTCAGCAATGGCTGCCAGTTGTTCGTCACTACTATTTTGTAATTGCGTGTATTGATAAAATTGAAAAGCGCTGAAAAAAAACTGGCGTAAGATGGTTTGTGCCCAATCGCCTTTTGGCAGTTCGGTAATTAATAAATTTAAATATTGATGTTCGCCGCGCAAAAAAGCCAGGTCATCTTCCTGTAACTCTCTATCATAAGTTTTCCATAAACGCGGAAGTAAATGATCTACCTCTTTTTTTTCTTCTGCGCTAAAATTGTTGTATAGGGTCGCTGCATATTGATAAAAATTTCTGGCCTGGCCAATAAGGTCTAAAGAAATATTGGTGATCGCTATATCCTGCTCAAGTACAGGACCGTGACCACACCATTCGGAGTTGCGCTGTCCAAGGATGAGTGCATTGTCGGCGAGGTGTAGGGTATAAGCC
>JALZIY010000305.1 GCA_030860085.1 Bacteroidota bacterium
AAATAATCCGGAGAAACATATATTAATTATTATCAAGAACTTAGTTAAGCATGGAATTAAGGTGGAAAGTATTAGTTATTGATGATGAACCTGCTGCCCGCAGAATAATAGTGAGGATGATGGAAGAGTATAAGGATTTTCTTCAACTTGCAGGTGAGGCAGATAATGGAGTGAAGGCCATTCAAATGATTAACGATAGTAAACCAGATTTACTTTTTCTTGATATTCACTTACAGGATATGACTGGATTTGAAGTGTTGCAAAATATTCGATACCAGCCATCAATAATTTTTACAACGGCCTATGATCAATATGCAATAAAAGCATTTGAAGAAATGGCGATTGATTATTATTAAAACCAATAAGTGAGGAAAGATTTAAAGTAAGCATATTAAAACTGCAAACCTTAGGAAATCGTTCTGCAAAATATGAATCGGAAAGTTTGAACAAACTGATCGAAAAAATCCATGTAAAAAAAACATGGACAGCCTTTCCGGTCAAAATAGGAGAGAAGATCATATTAATTCCTTTTGAAACCATTGCTTACCTCGAAGCAGATGATAAGTATGTCAAAATATTTACAGATACGGGTGTAAAATATCTTACCGATATCCCTCTCAATAAATTAGTTGATAAATTTCCGCCGGAATTTATTCGCATTCACAAATCATATATAATTAATAAAACAAAGATCAAAGAACTTCACAAACACTTTAACGGCCGTTTTATTTTTATCATGAAAGATAAAGCCTTCTCCAGGATACAATCCGGCAATACCTACTATGATTTTATCAAAATAGAATTTGGGCTCTGAATTTAATAACACTAATTAAAACGAATTTCACGAAATTGGGCATCATATTCTTGTAAACGACTGCATTCCAAATTTTCGCTTTTGCTCCTACCCCTGAAGGGAATATTTGCTTAGAAGCTGGTGCTCCTCTTCATTGAATGGGGCTTCTGCCAAATGAAGCTTGCGAAAATGGAAATTCCCTTTATAATTGCATCCTTTGATTTGCTTGTGAGGTTTTATCATTAGCTTGATTCGTGTAATTCTTAACGGTTCACTCAGCTTATGGCATGGTTTACACATACCCCCTTGACTTCCCATTTATATCATTTTAGCTTCTAAAAATTGAGTTTCCGTTAAAACACAGCTTTTACCATTTGTACAATTCAAGTAAAAGTTTTGTAACCTGATTAAAACTCCTGCGTCACACCTATGTCATAAAATTGCCAATTATCCTTTTAAATTACCACTCAATATAAAACAATGTACTTTAGATTGCATAGTACCTACTTTTACGTTGTAATAATTATAAACAAGTACTAAATTAAAAAAATGAAACAAATTTTGACTTTGCTGACGGTGGTTTTGGCTTCTCTTACTATTGTTAGCCATGCACAAACCAAGACAGGAAAAATAGCAGGAAACGTAATAGATGGCAATTCAAAAACCATTGAGGCCGCCACTATTGCTTTATTAAAGGCTAAGGATTCCTCTGCTGTCAAATTTTCAACAGCAAATAAAACCGGTCGTTTTGAGTTTGATGGAATTATCGAGGGCCGGTATATGGTTGCAGTCACAGCAGTTGGCCACTCAAAAGGTTTCTCTGAAACATTTGAAATTAATGATCAAAACACTACCGTTAATTTAAAAACAATTGAGCTTATTCCGCAGGCAAAATCAATTGGCGGTGTAACTGTTAATGCTAAAAGGCCATTAATTGAACAAAAAATTGACCGAACAATTGTAAATGTGGAGGCTTCTGTGACCAATGTTGGAAGCAGTGCTTTAGAAGTTTTGGAAAAATCTCCCGGTATTACGGTAGATAAAGACGGGAATATTAGTTTAAAAGGGAAAGCAGGTGTAATTGTATTGGTTGACGGCAGGCAAACACAATTGGGAGGTAGTGATTTAGCCAATTTGCTTCGCAGTATGAATGCTAATCAATTAGACCAAATAGAAATAATGACCAATCCCCCGGCAAAATATGATGCGGCAGGAAATGCCGGGATTATTAATATCAAAACAAAAAAGAATAAGCAGGTGGGGTATAATGGAACTGTTACACTTGGCTATGGACGGGGTAAACATTCAAGGTTCAACGAGGGGCTTAATATGAATTACAGGAACTCTAAAATAAACCTGTTCACAAATCTTAGCCACAACTACCGCATGAGAGAGCAAGAACTTGATATCCAGCGCAATTTCCGTAACAGAAGTTCTAAAGAAGTTTTATCTTTTTTTGACCAGGAAGCTAGGATGTTAAATAAGTTCAATTCCTTCAATACAAAAATTGGGTTAGATTATTTTGCCTCAAAAAATACAAGTTTTGGTTTTGTTGTAGGCGGACTATCCAATCCCGGGTCATTTACGAACCGAAACACAACACTTATTTACACCCCACCAGGTAGCCTGCAAAGCCAAACCAAGGCCTTATCAGTATCTGAAAAGAATTTTAAGAATTTCAGCACCAATCTTAACTTTCGTCAACTGCTTGACACTGCCGGAAAAGAGGTAACCGCTGACCTGGATTATATAACCTATGATTCAAAAACCCAGCAGTCATTGTCTAATTATTATTTTGATGCAGTAGGCAACACTAATGCAAAAGGTGATACACTATACGGCATGTTACCGCAGGACATACAAATACTCAGTGGTAAGATTGATTATTTGCATCCTTTAAAAAAAGGCGCAAGGTTTGAAGCAGGTATCAAAAGCAGTTTTGTAAAAACAGATAATAATGCACGTTATGATACAGTTAGTAATGGAACATTAGTGCATGATAATAATCGCAGTAACCATTTTATATACGAAGAAAATATCAATGCTGCCTATGTAAACCTAAGTACACC
>JALZIY010000306.1 GCA_030860085.1 Bacteroidota bacterium
CATTTCTATATAATAATCGGCGCCGTTTTGTAAAGCAGGCAACTTGCTTATTGCATTAAACCCAAAATATAATAGTACACAGACCACCAGGCTAATGATAAAAGAAATTATAGCATTAGGTGTAAAACTGCTAACACAAACACTAACGGCTGTAAAAACAGCAGTAAGTAGAATCAACCCCAGGTAGGAACCTGCTGCAGCGCCGGCATCAATACCAGTAGTAGAAGCAAGGTTATTGATAGTAAAGTAATAAACAAGCGTAGGAATTAAAGCAATTAGTGCTACAATAAAACTTCCAAGATATTTTCCAGAAACAATCTGCAAACTGGTAAGCGGACTTGTACGTAAGATCTCGAATGTTCCGCCTCTGTACTCATCTGAAAAACTGCGCATGCTTGTAGCAGGTATCAAAAAAAGAAGCACCCATGGTGCAAAAGAATAAAAGTTTTCCAAACTTGCATAACCATCATCTAATATATTGTTTCTGAAAACAAACAGTACTAAACCATTTAACAACAAAAAAACAATAATGGCAATATATCCTGTCAGGGTGCTGAAAAATTGTTTCAGTTCTTTTTTACAAATAGCCCACATGAAAAAAAGTAAAAATTAAAAAATGTAAAATAATCAAACTTACAAAACATGCTTCATCAAATAACAAATGAAGCATGACAGAAACCGGATCATTATTAAAGTAGGGGGCAAAGCTATTAAACTTTGCCGCCCTCTCACACCACCGTATGTACTTACGTGTACGGCGGTTTTTTTAATGATTTGAAGGTTTACTCCGTAAAGGCTTGGTTTGCTGAATAGACTGAAAGGCGTATAGCGTGTCAACTCCCTCATAGTTTTTTGTAATTACGATTACTCATCATACAAGTAGAGATGCCCGCTCATTTTAGGACACTATGCCTTTTACAATTTCTCCAGACCATCTTTTCATCAAAGATTCTGCCCTTCAACTCCACCTTCATTACAAAAATTTCTTCGCTATTATGGCTTCTGCTGACTTCTGTTTTGTTTTCATTGCTTTGGCACTCGCTCATACCGCTGCCTCTGTAAAAAAACAGATCTCCCATGGTAAGCTCATTGTTCCTCCAATTAAGTTGCTGGATTTACTACCTCATGTTTACATCTAACTGCAGGGCTTCGCTGTCTAATGCCCAGCTCTCCAATGAGTAAGCCTTGTATTCAGTTTCTGCCTGCCTGTCCGGTAGGCAGGTTCGTCAGCTCAAATTTATGTCCGCAGCTTCCTTCAGATTTTACTTCACAATAAAAACACCTTGCCTTGGACTAACAGTTCCCGTTAGATGGTCTGTAGAGGACTTTAACCTTAAAGAACAATGGCATGCATGTCGCAAAAACAAAAACCCCCACCGCAAACGATGGGGAACAACTAAAAGCACAAGCCATATTGTGGCTGTTTCCTGACTTCCTCGCTGGGACACAAGAAATTTACCACTCAAACAATTGTTTTAGATTCCGCTGTTCATCGTTGAGGTAAAGGCTTTGGAAAATCACTTCTTTTGTTTTCGGAGCAATGACTCTAATGCTGTAATTATTTTACTTATAGGGACAAAAAAGCGAACGCACAACTTGCGGCTTTCAGTCTCCGGGGTCGCTGCCTCTGCACATTGCCTGGGAGATGCCGGCTTGACGTAAAGTGTGACACTTCGCTTTGCTTGACGCACTAACTCAGACTCGCGTGAACCTTAGAACCGTAGATGACCTCTATAAGGGAAGTTTCCCGCTTCGATATCATCCTTAAAATCCAATCTTCCGGTGACACCTTCAAATACACCCCGTCCGCTGCCTTTTACAATAGGATGTTGACAACGTCCAAAAATTTCAGCGCCTAAAGGGGCTCCGTTTTCGGCGCAACCCTCGTACTTAGCGTGGAATTTGTAAGTTGTCCAGAATGAGCCAGACTCTCCATTGTATGTGCCAATAAAAAGTTCTCTCCCTTCTTCCCGGTACGTCCCGCTCGGTGAGCATTCGAAGTCGTCGATGAATGCGTAGAGACAACCCTCAAGATCCCCAGTCATTCTGACGGCATAGCTGGCACCCTGACCTAAAGCAGAGTTACATTCACCAGTTGCTGCATAAAAGCCAACCCCTGATACCTGTACTGCTCCCGGAGTTTCTGCCAATATTTGGTTCGGACCCCCGGCCTTTCCTGAAACAGATTCCTGTTCGCCTGGTGTCAACTCCGGGGAGACAGGGGCGTCTTTGCTGCAGCCGATGATAGCATAGCAAAAGATCAGACTAATAAAAATTTTGTTGTTCATGATGTACCTCCATTTATTTGGTGATTTAATAAAAGACTGTTTAAAACCAAAAAAAATTTCACAGTACGCGAGTGATGTTTTACCAGTATTTTCACGGAAATCGAAGAATACAAAGAAGGACTTATGTAATCAAGTTAGCCTATAAAAATAGAAAAAGTAACTTTTTTTCCCCACCAATGACTTTAACCTTAAAGAACAATGGCATCCATGTCGCACAAAAAAAATCCCGCCTGTCAGCGGGAGGTAAATTATAAAATCTGTCTAAAATTTATACAGCAAAGCTCTCACCGCAACCACAGGTACGGCTTGCATTTGGATTATTAAAATAAAATCCCTTCCCATTTAAACCATCGGAAAAATCTAACATTGTATTTACCAGGTATAAAAAGCTTTTTAAATCAGTCACTACTTTCACATCATTGTCTTCAAAGGTTTGATCCATTGGCTTTTGTTCATTGTCAAAGTCCAGCTTATAACTTAATCCTGAGCAGCCGCCGCCTACCACACCTACTCTTACAAAATAAGATGGGTCATCAGCCACACCAGCGTCCTTCATTAGCTGATTTATTTTAGCCTTAGCCTTATCGCTTACGTATATTGAGGCCCCCTGTCCCCCGGTGGGGGAACTTAGGTCAATGCTTTTTTTTGTTTCTGCAACCATCTCTTACAATTAATAAATATTTATCCACAATTAATCTTGTTGAAAAGCTGGCTTTGAGTGTAGCGAAGCCTTCCCACCGGGAAGGTTTGGATGGGCTTTTAATGCACCAGGCTTTCTTCAAACTTCAATTCTAACAAACCATTCTTTTTACGGTAATCGTTAACCGCTGCTTTTATTGCATCTTCGGCTAATACAGAGCAATGAATTTTTACCGGGGGTAGATTTAATTCCTCAACAATTTCCATGTTATCAATTGTAATAGCTTCATCAATTGATTTTCCTTTCAGCCATTCTGTTGCTAATGACGAAGAAGCAATAGCAGAACCGCAACCAAAGGTTTTGAATTTTGCATCTTTGATCATGCCGGTTATTTCATCTACTTCAATCTGTAAACGCATTACGTCGCCGCACTCAGGTGCACCTACTAAACCAGTACCTACAGAAGCTTTGTTTTTATCCAACGTACCCACGTTTTTTGGGTTGTTGTAATGTTCCAATACTTTATTTGAGTATGCCATGATATTAATTTGATAATGTGATAATATGCTAATTCGATAATAAATTTTCAAAAAATTTGTTTTTCATTAGCTAATTAGCTAATTGATTAATGTGCCTGCCACGCTACGGATTCCATATCTACACCTTCTTTATACATTTCCCACAATGGACTCATTTCCCGCAGCTTTAAAACCGTGTTAGACACTTGCTCTATTGTGTAATCAATCTGCTCCTCCGTTGTATATCTTCCTAATCCAAAACGCAGCGAACTATGTGCCAGATCATCACCTAAACCAAGCGCTTTTAATACATAAGAAGGTTCCAGAGAAGCTGACGTACAAGCTGAACCTGAAGAAAGAGCAATTTCTTTATTAAAACCCATTAACAGACCTTCGCCTTCTACATATTTAAAAGAAATATTAGAAACGTGTGGCAAGCGATGTTCCTGGCTGCCATTTAAATACGCTTCCTCAAGGCTTAATAAAGCATTCTCCAGTTTATCGCGAAGCTTTCTTAAACGCTCAGCATCCTGTTGCATTTCGTTCATACATAATTCACACGCTTTACCAAAACCTACAATGCCCGGAACATTTAATGTACCGCTGCGCATACCTCTTTCATGACCACCGCCATCCATTTGGGCAGTAACCTTTACACGAGGTCCTTTACGCCGTACATAAAGAGCGCCAATCCCTTTAGGCC
>JALZIY010000328.1 GCA_030860085.1 Bacteroidota bacterium
CCGCATACCGGTACATTTGCAGCGGCATAAATTTTTTAAAAAAAGGGAAAAAAAGATCCACAAACTGAAAAATGATCTTCCTTATTTTTTGATGTAGGCGTCTCAAGATGCAACGAAAATAAAAACCTTTTATTCAGATGGATTATATAATTCGTTAAACTGCCAATCCACATTATACCGAAGGAAAATTAATACTGCAAGAACTGATGCGCCTCTTTAGGGGATGGGGGCTTCTGCGAAATATATCCTGTGCCAATTTGCAGTGTATCTGGGCACATCGTATTTCAATCTACTGCTAACGTTTAAGTAAATTGTGCAAAATTTGTTGAATGAATTTGGTAGCACAGATTAAGGAAGCAACAGCTAAGGCAATAGAATCTCTTTATAAAATATCTGTAGATGATGTGACGGTTAGTCAAACCAAGCCCGAATTTGAAGGTGATTATACGGTTGTTCTTTTTTCGTTGGTAAAAAGCCTCAAACTGTCGCCGGAAGTAATTGGTAAACAATTAGGTGATTCCTTAATGGCTAACCACTCTCATCTTTTTACAAACTATAATATTATTAAAGGATTTCTCAACCTCACGATTGCTGATGTTTATTTCATTGAGTTTCTTCAAAAGGGTAAAGAAACTACATTAGATGAAGAGGGTCTGAAAACAAAACAAACGATCATCGTTGAATATTCTTCTCCCAACACTAACAAGCCCTTGCACCTTGGACATCTGCGTAATAATTTTTTAGGCTGGAGCGTTGCAGAAATATTAAAAGCAAATGGAAATAATATTTTTAAAACATGCATTGTAAATGACAGGGGCATACATATTTGCAAAAGCATGATCGCATGGCAACTTTTTGCTGATGGTAACACACCGGAAAGCACTGAAAGTAAAGGCGATCATTTTGTGGGCGATTATTATGTACGCTTCAATGAAGAATATAAAAAAGAACTAACCGGCTTAATAGAGCGAGGCTTATCAAAAGAAGAAGCCGAACGACAGGCGCCTATTATGCAAAGAACTCAGCAAATGCTGGTAGATTGGGAGAATGGAAAGCCGGAGGTAATGGAGTTATGGAAGAGAATGAATAATTGGGTGTACAAAGGCTTTGATGAAACATATAACCGCATAGGAACTGATTTTGATAAAACCTATTATGAAAGTGAAACATATTTGCCGGGGAAAAAATTTGTAGAAGCAGGATTGAAAAAAGGTGTTTTATATAAAAAAGAAGATGGCAGCGTGTGGATTGACTTGACAGATGAAGGGCTTGATGAAAAATTATTATTACGCGGCGATGGCACCTCTGTTTACATTACACAAGACCTTGGACTGGCACAGGAGAAATATGAAGATTTTAATTATGATCAAAGTATTTATGTGATAGGTGATGAGCAGAATTATCACATGAAAGTGTTGAAACTGATCTTGAAAAAATTGGGTATGCCTTACGCTGCTGGAATTTATCATTTAAGCTATGGCATGGTGGAGTTGCCTGGTGGCAGAATGAAAAGCCGCGAAGGAACCGTTGTTGATGCCGATGACCTGGTAAATGAAATGGTGGGTGAAGCAGAGAAGAAAGTGAAAGAAAAAAGCAAGATTGAAGATTTTGGCATAGCTGAATTAGAAGAACTGTATGAAACAATTGGCTTAGGTGCATTGAAATTTTTTCTTCTTCGTGTTGATCCTAAAAAGAAAATGGTTTTTAATCCGGAAGAATCAATAGACTTTATTGGCTTTACAGGGCCTTTTATTCAATACACTCATGCACGTATTAAATCAATATTAAGGAAGGCAGGTGATAAAAGTTTACAGTTTACACCCGCCCGGATGACCCGGTCGGACGGGGTTTACAGTTTACCATTGCTAAAGCTCGAAAAAGAATTGTTGATTTTTTTGGAGCAATACCCGGTTATTTTACAACAAGCTGCACAGGAACACAATCCATCTGTGATTGCTATTTATGTATTTACAGTGGCTAAAACTTATAATTCTTTTTATACTGAACATCCTGTGTTAAATGCAGAAAACGAAGAAAAGAAAAATTTGCGTTTGCAGCTTTGTGAATTAACTGCAAGCATTATAAAAAAAAGCATGAGCTTATTAGGAATCAGAGTTCCGGAAAGAATGTGAACCTCACCCCTTACCCCTCTCCACTTGTGGAGAGGGGAACATTAGTTTAGAATACTTAAGTACTTTTTCTATATTTCTATCACATCATACACCACAACCTTATCCCAGAGGTGAGAATAGTTTTTTATAAACTCCTGGTGGATCGGATGATCCTGGTAAGTTTTCTGAGCTGCGAGATCATCAAAAAATAAAAGCTCGGAAGCAGCATAACTTGATTCAACTACTGAGCGCTTCTCGGTATCAGCCGGTACACCAATATGGATGCTTTTTACTGTTTCAATTTTCCCCAATTTTCCTAATCCTTCCAATAATTTTTCAAGATCTTCTTTAGAACCGGGATTTTTGAGCCAGAAAAAAACATGGTGAATGAGTTGCTTATTC
>JALZIY010000329.1 GCA_030860085.1 Bacteroidota bacterium
AAATAAGATTGGCTTAACATAAGAGAAGAATCACAATCTTTTAGCGGTAACCTATAGGCATCAATTCCATTTAACAAGGCATATCTTCTAATATTATCTTCTGTCGTTAATAATGGGAATGCACCATACTTTTCATTCTTCGCATTCACAGCCCGTACTATTTTTTGTACCTGGTTGCGGGAAAGGTTTGCCTGCAGTACCTGGCGGGCATTATTTACCTGCTTAATTGTATAATACACGCCATGCATACATTCAATTACAAATAAAATAAAAAGAAAATTTTTAAGCCCTCTGGCTGCCAGGTTTGTTTTAAATATTAAGTAAAAAAACAATAGCTGAAGAAATATAATGATGAATAAAAATGACCTGGATTCCGAAACAAAGGTCCACTCGCCTGGTAAAGCTTTATTGGGAAGAGCTTTATTAGTAACAGACATATAAAAAACCATAAACATAATGGCCATACTTATGGATAAGAAGATGAAAAATAAATAAGGAAGCTTTATCTTTTTATAATAATAAATTAATAGGGCTATTATTAAAATGAAAAGTAAAAGATCAAGTAATTGGAATACATTAAAAAATACAGAAAAAGGAATATTGAAAATACTTTCCAACTGCACGCACCAAAAATTAGTATTAATTAAGGCTGCGCTAATAAAAGGATAAATCTGCAGAAAGTTTTCAATGAAAAATCCTTTTGCGAAACTATTATCTGTATATAATTCTTCCTTTCCAAGGTGCAATAAATACAAATTAAAGAGGTAAGCTATGAAAAAACAGCAAGACGCGATGGCGAACACTTTCAAAAAAAAATTCCTGTTTTTGCGATTCCATGCATGAAGAAAAAGCAGTAATATAAAAACAATTACAAGTGGGGAATATAAGTACTTGGTAAGTGCAAAAAGACAATAAACGACAGGTATTAATATTGTACTTAAAGTAGATGGTTTTTCATTCTTAATAAAACGGAAAGTAAGGTAAACACTCCAAAGGATCAGCCCGATAGCCAGTGTATCTTTTGGCCCGGAATTTATTTCATGCGGGTATAGAAAAAAACCAGTACATATAATGAAGGTATTAATGATCCATCGCTGTTGGAAAAGAAGTTGAACGATTTTATAAATGCCTCCAAAAAAAACTAACCACGAAAGTCCATCTATAATTACAGAAGTAGTAAAATAAGATCTTGTCAACCATAAAAAGGGCGCAGCAAATAATGAATAAACAGGTGAGGTAATAGCAGGATTATACCTATAAAAACTGCTATCACTTCCCGCTATTTTTATCGGTTCTAAAAGTGAATGTCCCTCCAGCAGGCTCTTTGAAAAAAGCAGGTACAATGCTTTATCTCCTTCAAGATCGGTAAATAGCCAGGAGAGCAATATTTTATTAATCACCGCCAACAAAATGCAAATAAAAACTGCCCACTTGCTGTCTAACCTGGTCTTTAACACGCTGACCACTGAAAAATTTTCTAAACTTAGTGAAAGCATAAACGACGGAAAGATATTGTATAAATGATTGTTGAGAATGCTCACTTACAGAATTATTATGCAAATGAGAAAGTGGTGCATCTTATTAAATAAATTAAATTAATATGGCAGCAATTATTTCTGCAAATGATTTTCCTGGAAATAAAAAACGTAACCAGAAATTAAAAATTGATATGACCCCGATGGTTGATCTCGGATTTCTGTTGATTACTTTTTTTATATTTACCACCAGTATGGGGGAACCTATGGCTACTAATTTATTTATGCCAAAAGATGGTTCGGTAAGTAATTTATCAGATTCTACTGCGCTGACCGTTTTATTAGCAGGGCAAAATGAAATCTATTATTACAATGGGAAATGGAATAATTCTTTTAATAGCCAACAGGTAAGGCTCACGACGTATAACCTGTCTTCAGGCCTGGGACAGGTTATTCGTGATAAACAAAACCGAATGGGAAGCAGGAAAAATGAGATGATGTTATTGATAAAGCCCTCCGATGAAAGCACTTATAATAATCTCATAAACACGCTTGATGAAACAATGATCAATGCAGTGAAAAAATATGCAGTGGTGGACTTAACCGCAGAAGAAAAATCTTTCCTAAGGCGATAGCGTATTTCATACCCTTTATACATTTAATTTTACAGGTATAAAATTGCTATTATGAATATTCCTGTTGTTGACCTCTCCGATTTTTTAAGTGGCGATGAAGCCCGTAAAAAGAAATTTGTAAACGAATTAGGTAAGGCATACGAAGAGGTAGGTTTTGTTGCTGTAAAAAATCATGGCATACCCGATGATTTGATTGCAGACTTATATAAGAATGTCCAACAATTTTTTGCCCTGCCATCGGAAACAAAATATAATTATGAAAAAAAAGAATTAGCTGGACAACGGGGTTATACTTCATTTGGCCGGGAACATGCAAAGGGTTCTGATGCCCCCGATCTTAAAGAGTTTTTTCAATATGGGCAAACAGTGGAAGAC
>JALZIY010000333.1 GCA_030860085.1 Bacteroidota bacterium
CAATAAGAGACATGGTGATGGCACACTCTATTCTCTGCCGGCACCTGGCTATAAAAAAAATTCATTTACTGGTGGGCGGAAGCATGGGAGGTTACCAGGTAATAGAGTGGTGTATTATGGAACCGCAGTTAATAGATAAGTTATTTTTAATTGCTACATCTGCAAGAGAAACAGCCTGGGGTATAGCTATTCATACGGCCCAACGCCTGGCTATTCAGTCGGACCGCAGTTGGAAAGAACAATCAAAAAACGCAGGACAAAAGGGACTCAAAGCTGCACGGGCCATTGGTATGCTTACATACCGCAGCTATCAAAGCTATGCCGCCACACAAACCGATCCCGATATGAATAAGCTCGATTATTTTAAAGCTTCTTCTTATATAGAGCACCAGGGCAATAAACTGGTAAACCGTTTTAATGCGTACAGCTATTGGTTACTTACCAAAACAATGGATAGCCACAACATTGCAAGAGGCAGAGGGAACACAATTGAAGAGGTGCTGCAAACCATTTCGCAACAGACTTTAATTATAGGTATAGATACCGATTTGTTATTTCCTCTTCAGGAACAGGAATTGCTGGCGCAGAACATATCGCCAAGCGAATTTAAAGTGATTAGCTCAGTCTATGCACATGATGGTTTTTTAATTGAAACTGAACAGATCACGAAGCATCTTTCTAATTGGTTACAAAAAGTATCAATCAGTAACAATAATTATCAAAATGCTTTATAAATGATAAAGATCGAACGGAAAGAATAGATAATTAAGGTGAGTTTTGAATGTTATGTGGTGAATCAATCTTCAATGATTTTTTTGATGCAAAAATTTACCACATAATGAAATAGGTCAGATAGGAAAACACATAGAAATTATTATTGAACAACCTATGTGAAGCCTATGTTTCCTAAATTCTATGTGGTAAAAACACCCAAAACTCACGTTAATTATCAATCAAAACTTAAACAGTATTTATGCATCCTATTACAAAAGCTATACGTACACAGGTCGATAGAACAAATGAAATGGAACATTCATCGCCCCTTTTTTTGACCAGCAGTTTTTGCTTTGATAATGCGGAAGAAATGCGGACTGCTTTTGCCGATGAATCGGATGATAATATTTACAGCCGTTTCAGCAATCCCAGTGTACAGGAGTTTATTGATAAGGTCTGTGTGCTGGAAGGTGCGGAAGCCGGCTTTGCCACCGCATCTGGCATGAGTGCGGTATTCGGTTCGTTTATGGCCTTACTAAAACAGGGCGATCATTTACTTTGCTGCAATGCCATATTCGGCAGTACGCATACAGTTGTTACCAAATACCTGCCTAAATACGGCATTGAGTACAGTTATGTTTCTGCAGATAAACCACAGGATTGGGAAGCAGCTATTCAGCCCAATACAAAAATGATCTACCTGGAAACGCCTACCAATCCAGGGCTGGATATTATTGACCTGGAGTATGTGGCTGCCTTAGCGAAAAAGCACAATCTTATTTTAAATGTAGATAATTGTTTTGCCACACCGGTTAGCCAGCGCCCAATTGATTATGGCGCTGACCTGGTAGTGCATTCCGCCACTAAATGGATTGATGGGCAAGGGCGGGTACTAGGTGGAGTTGTGGTAGGAAGAAAAGATTTGATACATGAAATTTATTTATTCTGCCGAAGCACCGGCCCGGCACTTTCGCCTTTTAATGCCTGGCTACTCAGCAAAAGCATCGATACCCTGGAAGTTCGTATGGAGCGTCATGCTTCCAATGCTTTGTACATTGCCCTACAGTTAGAGGCTCATCCTAAATTACTGTCTTTAAAATATCCTTTTCTTCCTTCGCATCCTCAACACAGCATTGCTAAAAAACAAATGAAAGATGGTGGTGGCATTGTATGTTTCGAACTAAAGGGCGGTATTGAAAGCGGACGAAAGTTTTTGAACAATTTGAAAATGCTTTCACTCACCGCTAATCTCGGGGACACTCGCAGCATTGCATCGCACCCCGCCAGCACTACACATGCAAAACTATCCGAGGCAGAAAGGGCCGCCGTAAACATTACTGACGGATTGATACGGATTTCTGTAGGTCTGGAACATAAGGAAGATATTTTGAATGATATTTTGCAGGCATTGGATCAATTATAAAAATAAGTATTCGGAACAGCCTGTAAAACAGAATAAAGACACACCAGTTCCACTTTCGGCCGTCACCAACTATCCAAACCCGCTTGACCCCTTTGGTGCCGATCCGGGTGTTATATTAGCAAACAGAACTTATTGCTGTTATTTTACTTCGGGTAATAGTACAGGTGCAATGCCAATTAAATGGTCGAGTGATCTTTTTATTTGGACAGCGTTATTTGGCTGGTAACAAAAAATAAATATTAATAACCCGTTGGCGGAATTTTTTTGCCTCGTAGTTGGTATATATTGGTAGCAGGAAAATAATAAATGGGAATTTAAATGTCGTAGGCACTGTATATTTTTAAAAAAATTACGTACCTGCGGCACTTAGTGTAATAACGATGTTGTTTATTCTACCAATTGTGTGCCTAAAAGGCATTGAATACTATTAACTCCGCCAACAGGTTAGATAATCCTTTTGAGGTTTAGATGGCAAGCAATGGAGGAAAAACCTGGAACGACATCACACCTGCTAATTCGGTGGCCATTAAAAATGAATGTCTTGGCGGCTCACACTCCGCTAAACTTCTTCTTTACTCTGTGGCCTTTAATGATTTCAAAACGCTTCCAGAAAAAGACGATTGGAAACAAATTGAAAGTATGTTATCTGACATTGCTAAACGACTTGAAATTGCAGGTGCGGACTTCGAGACAGTTAGTTTGTTTCGTGACGGACAACATTGGTATGCGACAACTTATATTGCTTCAAGTGTTTTGCTGGGATTATTTGCGACATTTGTTGGTATTACAATTATTAAATTATTCTGACATTGACAGACAATCAAACGAACACGACAGAAAAACAACGAACCGCTTACAGCACCTTGCCAAAAGCGGGGCTGACGTGGATAATAAAACGTTTGTGCATTTAATAAACTTAGTGGTAGCTTGACAAGTTGGTGCTCCGAGAGCCCGCCTTGGGCAAGCTGCAAAACGTTTTTCGGAATTTTTTCAATCTCTCTACTTAATGACAATTTAGGTTAAAAAAAATAATTTATAAACCATTCAACAGCCTTACTACATCAACTTCATTTGCATACAGATCAAGTAACTCTATTGATTTAAAAGGTCTGAATTTCCTCAGCACATTATATTCTTTGTGATAGTAGGCCTCTACGTAAAATGATCTTTACCGTTAAGCTGATAAAGCAAAATTTTGTGCACGCCGTCATCGCGGTCCCCTACATGCACCCCATCCCAAATAGCCTCAGCCTGCTCCTGTTCATCCATTTCTATGAAGTCATACAGAGTCATATTTTAATTTATACGCATCGTTATTATTAAAATTATCCCTAAACTAATATCCTATTATAAGCTCCTTAATATACCGTCAACAAACTTAACCTAAATTAAAGTTTTTTAACAGGATTTTACGAAGCCATTGAAGAAGATGTAAGGATAAGCACTACACACATCAGTCTTTATATGGCTTTGTTGCAGCAATGGAATATTAACGGTGGAAGTAATCCTATTACGATAGTTAGGTCAAATGTTATGAAGGCAGCAAAAATAAGTGCCCGTCATACTTACAATAAGTGTATGAATAATTTACAGGAATTTGGTTACATAACCTATGTGCCATCATTTAACCAATTTAGTTGTAGTACTGTGATTTTACGAGGATTGTGAAAAAGAAAATGTAGAGTATGGAAAGGAATTCATTAGTGCCCATTTTAATCCCATTTGAGCCGGAAGAATTCTGGACTCAGATTCGTTTAATAATCAGAGAGGAAGTATCCAGAAATCAAAAGGAACAGCCACTGATGACCACAATGATGGAAACTCCTGGCCTCACAGAAAAACCGTTATATAAAATTCAGGAAATCTGTTCTCTTTTTAAGGTTACAAAACCTACCATCTATGATTGGATAAAACACGGGAAATTGAAGCGGGTAAAAATAAGGTCGAGGGTTTATTTTTTGGGCAGCGATATAAAACAGTTAATGCAGACGTAGTCAGCATGGGCAGTGAGTTTCACTACTTTTTTTGTGGAAAAGTGGAAGCAATTTATTTTCAATAAAAAGGCAATAAATAGTATCTTTATAATGATAATTATCAAGCTAAATAAAGTAAGATAAAGACAAGTAAAGTTCTTCCTAAAAAAGGGTTATTATAGACCAAAAAATAGACCGCAAAAAGCAAAACCCGCTTCCAGAGCGGGTTTATACCAAATTCAAGCGGACCGGACGGAACGACCGATGCGTTTTCTAAACTTACAGCACTTGACATAACTGCACACAAAGTTCCTTATTTTCAAGGCGTTGTAACATTTTTTGATTTTTCTCTTCGCTACCTTTACAAAGAGTAACAACAGTTAATTCTACTAAAAATTCGACTAACTCTGTTGTTATCGCTGATGGACCGCCTGAAGTAACAACATAGTTGTTCGACTAAAAACTAAATTTTATGTTGTTACCAGTCACTCCGATTTGCTCAGGCAGCAAAGTACGCCG
>JALZIY010000350.1 GCA_030860085.1 Bacteroidota bacterium
GAACAAATAATAACAATATGAGGCTGCTTGCTCATCTAAAACTTTGTCCCTCTTTTTTGTTTTTATAATCCTGGTAAGCTTTCCATAATGTTTTAAGCGCCTTCCATCTATCTTTAAATTCATTTTCTCTTATGATCTGGTAAGCAGTGTACAAAAATTTTATAATGATTCTTCTTTTTCTATAACCATCAAAGCCTGGTAAATCTTTTTCAACATATTCTTCAAGCAACCAAAAATTACGGTGATAATAATAATGATAAGAATAAACACTTTTACCTGTTTTATTCACTTCCATTTTATTCATTACTGCAGCTGAAATAACTGCAACATTGGTGTGCTTGTTGGCTAAGTAACCATAAATAAGGTCATCATTCGTAATAAAAAAACGTTTGTCAGGATAACCAATTTTTTCGATTATTTCTTTTGCGATCAGCATTCCTTCAAAAGAACCAATGTTACGATACCATATCTTCTTGCCATTATTATACGATTGGTTAAACATGTTAATAATATTACAACTAGTTATGTCAAACCACCGTTCTTCATCTAACATTTCGCCTTGCGAATCAAAATGAATTGGATTTAAACATTTAGACTGATTAGAATAGGACAGTAATACCTCAAGGCAATCAGGTTTTGGCATTACATCATCGTCCATTACCCAAACCCAATCTGCCCTATTCTCATATGCATATTTTACCCCTGTATAAAATCCCCCAGCACCTCCTGAATTGGATTGATTAATAACAGTCACATCCTGAGCACCAGTTAACCACTCTATTGTGCCATCTGAAGATCCATTATTCACAACAATTATTTTATCGGGTATAATAGTTTGAGCCCTTACGCTTTCAAGGACATGTTTTAAATACTGTAAACGATTGTAGGTTACAATCACTACATAAACCAAATTTTTTTTGGCAGGGGCATTTTTTTCAGCCTCGGTGTTTTTCATTTTGAAAAAGAATAATTAAATATCTTACTGCTAATAAAATTGATCACTTCTTTCATAATTGAATTGGAGAATACAAAAACTTGCATAAATACATAAACAACCAGGCACAAAAAAGAAGAAGCCAAAAAAACAATGAAGACGCTATCAGAAAAATTTCTGCTCAGATATACAACTGGTATAAAAAACAATGAAGAAAAAATAATGCCCAGGATTAGTTTAAGAGGGAAGATGAAGTTGAACAATTTAACTGCATAAAGGAACATTAAAAATGTAACAATTAATTCGGCAATAATGCAGGAGATGGCGGCCCCTTTTTGTGCATAAACCGGACAAAGGATATAATTCAGGCACAGGCTTGAAACACAACCTGCTACTACCGCTATTAAAACTTTTTTTTCTTTACCAAAAGGCAAAAGAACCTGTATGCCAAAAACATTACTGAGCCCAACGATTAATGGCAACACACATAATATTCTTAGTACATCTATAGAAGGCGCAAATTGCTGACTGGCCAATACAATTATAATTTCGGGAGCCAATAAAAAAAAGAAAATGCTCAAAGGGATTGAGATAGTAAACGCATATTGCAATGATTTATTGATGATCCTGTTTATTTCAAATTGATCATCAGTTTCAATTAAAAATGCCATTCTTGGGAGTAACACACCACTCAAATCATTTACGAAAGTTTGTGATAGCTTAACGACCTTTAAGCCAGTGGTGTAAAAACCTACCGCCAGGCTTCCTGAAATAATACCTAACATAATGGTGTCAAAAAAAGTGTATAGGCTGACAGCAGTTGAGGTAAGAAAAAAAAGCATCAAGGATTTAAGATGTCTGCCCGGATGTATATCTTTTACAAAATGTATCCTTTTTTTAAAAATATAAAGTATATCGACCAACAATAGAAAAGCATTTCCGGCTATAAGTATGAAATAATACTGTACATAGTCTTGAAAGGTTTTGATCAGTAAAAAAATTAGGATTACACTTGCTATTTTAATTATAAAAGACCGTTTACTTAAAAACGCAAAATCTTCCAGCCCATGAATAAACCATTCGAAACTAAAAGCGCTTATCAATAGGTTAATTCCCGCAAGGACTACGAGACCTGTTTCATTATAAATATTATTATTGATGGCAATTATAAAAGCAAATATGCCTACACTGATGAAAGTTGCAACCACATGAATGCAAAATAATTCAGTGATCAGTTTATTTAAAGCCGGCTTATTGTTTCTAAGTTTAGCCACTTCTCTTACACCATACAGCGGAATACCAAAAGAAGCAAATAACAGAAGGAATTGAGCTGTAAAATCAATAAAATTGATCTTGCCGATATTTTCCGGCCCTAATACCCTTGAAATATAGGGAAAGACAAGGAGAGGAGCAATGGCGTAAAGAAAGGAGGTGGATAACTGGTATAAAAATTTGGGCTTTAAACTATTCACAACCTTTAATTCATCTCGAAGATATTAGGTTATGAACGATATTCTGTCATCACCAAATCTATTGATCTTTTTTCCCAGGCTTTTTAGGGGCTTCCTTTTTTGCAGGCTTAGCATTTTTGTTTTTCTCTGATTGAAGCTTAAGTTTTTCTTCGTTGTTATTACCCTTATCATCTCTAATAGGATCCGGCATTGGAAACTCTCCATCTTTTAATTTAAAATTGAAGACCTTGTCAATATGTAGCCATTTACCATTTGTCCATTTGAAGCCTTCATAATCTCCATCAGGTATCAAGGTGTAAGGTTTATCAGGTTCATCAGTTTCGGAGATCAAATGATCCACCAGGATGATACCTTCATCCTCCACAAAATCAACCAATATCCTTGCCCCTTTTTTGTATTCTATTGAATAACGATTTTGAGGACGGCGTTTAGCGCTATCCATTTCGTAACTAAAAACAGTATTGCCAAAAACGGGTTGATCTCTTTCATTAAATGTCATCACTTCAATCCATTTTTTATTACTTCGAACGCTATTATCATCGTAGCCAAACAATGTATAATAGTTTTTACCATTATGCTGCGTTTTGATGATGTTATAATAAACAGCACCGATCCAGTTATCCTTGGTGCGAATAGAATCATTAGGTTTGTCTGTAAATTCAGAAATATCTCTTAATGGTACAAGGTTTAGTGAGCCATCAGATGTTTTAAGCTGAATGGCCCCACGCTGACGGGAATAATAATCATCAAAATCAAGCCCCCAGGTAAAAATGCGGAATGCACTATCCGGAGCATATAATTTAGAGATGCCTTGAACCGAATCAAATGGATAATAAAATGAATTTTTTATTTGCAGGGTTCTGACTAAGGTCCGGATAAACAGACTGTCGTTTCGCATGCGCTGCGCAGTAAGCGAATCAACAATAAGGTTTTTTGCAAGTATTTGTAACGAATCTTCTTTTTTTTGCAAAATCTTTAGATCAGCCCCAACAATTTTTTGTGCATAAGAAGAAGTAAATACGCAAAAACAAAAGAAAGATAGAAGGTTTTTTTTCACAAAGAATAGACGGTTTATAGATACTAAGAACGCTAAAAAAGATTTAAAATTATCCTAAGATTACAAGTCATTGGCAAAGGACAGCAGATCAGGATATAATAAATCAATATCAGGATGAGGAAAAACCTGGTTTGGGTTTGTAGTGGTAACAAAAACGGTAAACATCCCTGCGGCTCTTCCAAAACGCATATCGCCAGGTTTATTACCTACCATAATTGATTTGGAAAAGTTGATTTCCGGAAAATCAATCATCGCTTGTATAGCCATGCCTGGATTAGGCTTGCGGTTAAAACAGGTATCGTCCTTTTCTGTGCAATAATATATTTTATCGATTTTGCTACCCGTTGTTTCCACTTCGTTTTGCAATGCTGCATGGATGCCTAAAAGGTCATTTTCGGTCATTAATAATTTACCCACTCCCCGTTGATTGCTTACTATAATAATTCTTTTAAATTTTTTCCCAAGTATCTGAAAAGCTGTTAAAACACCTTCGTTAAAAACAAATTCTCCCCAATGCAACACATACTTTCCTATTCTTTCTTCGTTTATCACTCCGTCACGGTCTAAAAAAATTGTCCAGCTTTTGTCGATTGCCTGCAAATTAAGCTTCGGCTTTTTTAAATCAATCTGGGCTTGCTGGTAA
>JALZIY010000353.1 GCA_030860085.1 Bacteroidota bacterium
TCCTTACCCACCATCACTTCCAACAAATAAGCACCTTTATGCTCCAGCATTTGCTGCAATGATTTTCTTAAATCCTCTCTTTTTGAAACACTGTTCCCTGCAATGCCATAGCTGCCTGCCAACTGCACATAGTCGGGGCTGCTAATGTCAACGAATGAATATCTTTTATCGTGAAATAATTGTTGCCATTGACGAACCATTCCCAGGAACTGGTTATTGAGAATAATAATTTTCACTTCAACTTTAGATTGCATGATGGTACCGAGTTCCTGCAGCGTCATTTGAAAACCGCCATCGCCAATCACAGCAATCACTGTTCTATCAGAAGCGCCGAATTTAGCACCAATAGCCGCAGGCAAAGCAAAGCCCATTGTGCCCAGGCCACCGCTTGTGATATTGCTTTTGCTATGATTCATTTTTGCATAGCGGCAGGTAACCATTTGGTGCTGGCCTACATCAGTAACAATTACTGCTTCGCCTTTAATGAGTTCATTTACGTATTTGATCACTTCACCCATGGTCAGTGTTTCTGTTGTAGGATTTAATTCAGGTACGATGCATTGCTCTTCTTCCTGTTGTTGATAATCCCTGAATTTTTGTAACCATTCCGGATGCAGTTTTTGTTCGATCAATGCTGTGAGCAAAGGCAATGTTTCTTTGCAGTCGCCCCATACAGGCACTGTAGCTTTTATATTCTTATCTATTTCCGCAGGATCAATATCAAGGTGAATAATTTTTGCTTGCCGTGCATATTTATCAAGGCGGCCGGTTACACGGTCATCGAAGCGCATACCTACAGCGATCAGAACATCACATTCATTGGTAAGTACATTAGGGCCATAGTTACCGTGCATGCCGAGCATACCTACACCAAGAGGATGGTTAGTAGGTATGGCACTCATGCCCATTATAGTCCAGGCGGCAGGAGTACCGGCTTTTTCAATAAAACTTGTAAATTCTTTTTCCGCCTTTCCTAAAAGCACACCTTGTCCAAAAATCACAAAGGGTTTCTCTGCTTCATTAATTAACTGAGCTGCGTGTTCAATATATTTCTTACGCACGATCGGTTTGGGGCGATAGCTTCTTATATGATCACATTTTTCATAACCTGTGTAATCAAATTTTTGAAGCTGCGCATTCTTTGTAATATCAATCAATACTGGCCCGGGTCTTCCTGTGCCTGCAATGTGAAATGCTTTAGCCAGAACATGAGGAATTTCAGTGGCATCTGTCACCTGGTAATTCCATTTAGTGACAGGTGTAGTAATGTTGATCACATCAATTTCCTGGAAGGCATCGGTACCTAATAAATGGGCATATACTTGTCCTGTAATGCAAACAAGTGGCGTGCTGTCGATCTGCGCATCAGCCAAACCTGTAACAAGGTTAGT
Organism: Bacteroidota bacterium; assembly: GCA_030860085.1. Lineage (GTDB taxonomy): Bacteria > Bacteroidota > Bacteroidia > Chitinophagales > Chitinophagaceae > Flavisolibacter. The sequence continues at coordinate 1,392 of JALZIY010000353.1, forward strand.
GGCACCAGGGCCGCTGGTAGCAAATACAATCCCGGTTTTACCAGAAACACGTGCATACCCTTGTGCAGCATGGATAGCGCCTTGTTCATGACGCACCAATATGTGTTGTAATTGCTCCTGATAATCATACAAGGCATCATAAATAGGCATAATAGCGCCACCAGGATAGCCAAAAATGATCTCCACATTTTCTGCTACAAGCGCTTCCAATAAAGCAACAGAGCCGCTGATGCCCCCATCCCCTAAAGGGAAGCTTGAAAGAGTCTTTAAATTTGAACCTACATCAAGTGTTTGAGTAGTCATTTTTTAAAATTTTAATACCGTACATTTTTAAAACATTTATTATAAGCGACCCCAACTCCCCTTTAGGGGATGGGGGCATCAGTTACACATCCCTGGCTTGCGTCTTGTACACATTTCGCATATTTATAAAGAATACCTTTTGTTACTTTTAATTCCGGTTGTTTCCAATTCTTTCGTCTTTCTGCAATTACATCATCAGTAACCTTTAATGTGATAGCATTGTTTGTTGCATCAAGCACAATTACATCATCATCTTTTACCAATGCGATTGTGCCGCTATCAAATGCTTCAGGAGTGATATGGCCCACAACAAAACCATGTGTGCCGCCACTGAATCGCCCATCAGTTATGAGTGCAACTGATTTTCCCAGGCCTGCACCAATGATAGCCGAAGTGGGTTTCAGCATTTCGGGCATGCCCGGGCCGCCCTTTGGCCCCACATACCTGATTACCACTACATCACCCGCTTTTACTTTACCTGATTGAATGCCTGCGATTAATTCAAATTCTCCATCAAACACTCTGGCCGGTCCTTCAAAACGTTCACCTTCTTTGCCACTGATCTTTGCAACACTTCCACCTTTAGCGAGGTTGCCATATAATATCTGCAAATGACCTGTTGCTTTAATAGGATCGCTGACCGGGCGAATGATCTTCTGTTTGGAAAAATTCAGATCCGGAACTTCTGCTATATTCTCTGCAATCGTTTTTCCTGTTACCGTTAAACAATCTCCGTGCAGCCATCCTTGTTGCAGCGAATATTTCATCACTGCGGGAATGCCGCCATGCCGGTGTAAGTCCTGCATGAGATATTTCCCGCTTGGTTTTAAATCAGCCAGCACAGGAACTTTATTACTGATGGTTTGAAAATCATTCTGCGTTAAATCAACATCTACACTCTTTGCCATAGCGATCAAATGCAAAACAGCATTTGTTGATCCACCCAGTACCATGATCACTGTAATGGCATTTTCAAATGCCTTGCGTGTCATGATATCTTTTGGTTTGATATCCTTCTCTAATAATTTCCTGAATGCTTTTCCTGCAGCTAAACATTCTTTTTTCTTTTCTTCACTGATAGCAGGGTTGGAAGCAGAATACGGAAGACTCATGCCCAAGGCCTCTATTGCAGCAGCCATTGTATTGGCTGTGTACATACCACCACATGCTCCTGCACCGGGACAGGATGCTTTCACTACACATTTAAAATCTTTTTCTGTAATAGTGCCTGCAATCTTTTGTCCTAATGCTTCAAAAGCAGAAACAATATTCAGGTCTTGCCCGTTATAACGGCCAGGGGCAATGGTTCCACCATACACCATGATGGATGGACGATTCAATCTTCCCATGGCTATTATAGAACCCGGCATATTTTTATCACACCCTGGTAAGGCAATCAATCCATCATAGTATTGTGCACCGCAAACGGTTTCTATTGAATCAGCTATAACGTCACGGCTTACCAGTGAATAACGCATACCGTCGGTTCCATTGCTCATGCCGTCACTCACACCAATTGTATTAAATATCAAACCCACGAGTTCATTATCCCAAACACCTTGCTTTACTATTTTTGCCAATTCATTCAGGTGCATGTTACAGGTGTTGCCATCATATCCCATACTCACAATCCCCACCTGTGCTTTGTTCATGTCATCATCTGTGAGGCCGATGCCATAAAGCATCGCTTGTGCAGCAGGTTGTGTTTCATCCTGCGTCAATACTTTGCTGTATTTATTTAATTCAATCATGCTACAGATGCTATCGTTCTGAATTCTTTTTCCAGCACAAGATTTTTATAAGCTTTCTGAATAGTGCTGCCCAGTGATTCTTTCCATGGTTTGCTAAGCGCATGATTATCCAGTGAAGCAATACCAATTACTTCTGCCGCTGTGCCTACATAAAAAGCGCTGTCAGCTTCATATATCTCTTCTTTCCTAATATGCTTTTCCGCCACTCCAATTCCCAACTCTTCACATATCTCTATTACCGTTGCCCTGGTAATGCCGGGCAAAATGCTTCCGGTTTGAGGTGTATATAAAACACTGTTTTTCTCAACAAAAATGTTGGTGCCGGGTCCCTCAGCTACAAAGCCATTTATATCTAATAGCAAGGCTTCGTCGAAACCTTTATCCTTTGCTTCTTGAGTAGCGAGAATAGAGTTTACATAATGACCGGAAATTTTTGCATCCACTTTAAAACAAGCAGGTGCAATTCTTCTATATGATGAAGTTCCTATGTTCAATAATTTATCGCCGAGGAAAGCGCCCCATTCCCAGGCTGCTATCATTAACTGCGCTTTGATCCCTTTTGTCAAAGACATATTGGGTGTGCAGCTAATAAGAGGCCGCAGGTAAGCATCTTTGAGGTTGTTTCTTTTTAAGACCTCGTAAGAGATTGCTATTAATTCCCTGTTGTTAAAAGGATATGGAATGTGTACAGCTTCGCAGGAAAACTGAAGACGATCAAAATGTTCTTTGGCCTTAAATATCTTTACGCCATTCTTTGTATCATAAGAACGAATGCCTTCAAATGCTGCATATCCATAGTGGAGGGATTGGTCATAAATATTGCCTTTTGCGTCGGTAGCTTTTATAAATTCATCATTGTAATAGATGATCGTGTTTTCGTTGTAATACATAGTTTTTGGTTCAAACAGGTATAAAAAGTTATGATCAGTTTTTGTTCAATAAGGTTTCGGCAAGCTGCCAATGACAAGTCGTTTGTTTACACATCCTTAATTTATTAACTTGGTTAAATAACTGTTGATTTTCTCACCTGTACATTTTCTCTATTCACCTTGCCTGCAAGTTTACCGCTCACATAGTCGCTGATAAGTTCACCAAGGGTAGAGGTGAAATAAAAATTAACCGGCTCAATATCTTTTGTTACAAAGCCGTTATTCAAAGTCCATGCTACTGCCTCTCTTACTATTTTCGCTTCTTCAGGTAGTTGCAAATAATCCAGCATCAACGCTGCTGATAAAACAGAACCAATTGGGTTGGCAATATCTTTACCCGCAGCCTGCGGATAAGAACCATGAATCGGTTCGAACAATGCTGAGCTCTCCCCAATGGAAGCTGAAGGCAATAAGCCTATTGACCCACTGATCGCACTGGCTTCATCGCTGAGGATATCGCCAAACATGTTTTCTGTAAGAATTACATCAAACTGTCTGGGATTTGTAATGATCTGCATGGCGGCATTGTCAACGAACATATAATCCACTGTAACATCAGCATAGCTGTTTGCCATTTCCTGCACCAGTTTTCTCCAAAGACGGGAAGTTTCCAACACATTGGCCTTGTCAACCAGCGTCAATTTGTTTTTTCTTTTTTGTGCGGACTGAAAAGCTAAATGAGCGATGCTTTCAATTTCTTTTTTATTATAAGTGCACAGGTCAGAAGCTTCCGAATAATCAGCACTGATTTCTTTCTTGCCAAAATAAATGCCCCCGGTGAGTTCGCGGTAAATGATAAAGTCAACACCTTTCAAATATTTTTCTTTCAGTGGGGATAAATAATGTAATGACTCGTATGTATTAATAGGACGGATGTTGGCAAACAACTCTAATGATTTTCTCAACGCTAATAAACCCTGCTCTGGTCTTACTTTAGCTGTGGGATCATTATCATATTTTGGATGGCCGATGGCGCCAAATAAAATAGCATCGCTCTTTTTGCATATTTCCACTGTTTCATTAGGTAAAGGACTTCCTGTTTTATCAATGGCATCAGCACCCATTAAACAATAGTTATAATTAAATTCATGCTGAAATTGCCTGGCAACAGCATCAAGCACTTTAATTGCCTGCTGTGTTACTTCAGGGCCAATTCCATCACCTAATATGACTGCAATATTCTTTTTCATAACTCCCCCAGCCCCGCCTAAAACGGGAAGTTTAATTCGTTAATGATATTTCTACTTTTTTTAGTTCCCCAATACCTAAGTCCCTAACATTTCATATTCTTCAATTTCATCCCGCATACTTATCAAAAAATCAATATCATCATAACCATTGAGCATGCAGGTTTTTTTATATGCACTGATCTCAAAGACCTCCTGCTGACCCGTTGCATCAAGAGTAATGGTTTGCTGTTTCAGATTAACAGTGATGGTAGAACTATTTTCCAGTTGAAATATTTTTTGCAAAAATTCTTCACTTACCTGCACAGGTAATAAGCCATTGTTTAAAGCATTGTTCTTAAAAATATCTGCAAAAAAACTGGAGACAACTACTTTAAAGCCATAATCCTTGATAGCCCAGGCAGCATGTTCCCTTGATGAACCACAACCAAAGTTTTTGCCTGCTACTAAAATTTCTCCTTTGTATGACGGATCGTTTAAAACAAAGCCTAGCTTTGGTTTTGACTCGTCATCATTTTCATAACGCCAGTCCCGGAATAAATTTTTTCCAAAATTTTCTCTTGTAGTGGCTTTTAAAAAACGTGCCGGTATGATTTGATCGGTATCTATATTTTCCGTTGGTAATGGAACGAATGTCGCCCCCTGTCCCCCGGAGGGGAAGGCCCCCTGTCCCCCGGTGGGGGAACTTAGGTCTATATTTTCTTTTTTCTTTTCTGACATTTTTCTAATTCAATTTTTTTATTTTACAGTGTTTGTGTGCCTAATAGAATTCTTCAGTACAAGTGTGCCCTTCCTTCGTCAGGGTAAACTGTGCAACCGAAGCTTATTTATGCACTACTGTTGACTACATAATTATTACTCTGTATTTTAAAGAACTGTTCTAAACAAACAAGACAACGCCGACCTAAGTTCCCCCACCGGGGGACAGGGGGCCTTCTCAACCGGGGGACAGGGGGCTTAACTCTCTCACATCTGTTACCACACCTGTAATTGCTGATGCGGCGGCTGTTAACGGGCTTGCTAAAAAGGTACGGGAACCTGCGCCTTGCCTGCCTTCAAAATTCCTGTTGCTGGTAGAAATGCAATATTCACCTGCCGGTATTTTGTCTTCGTTCATTCCCAGGCAGGCGCTGCAACCCGCCTGCCTCATTTCAAAGCCGGCCTCTTCAAATATTTTGTCCAGCCCTTCAAGTTTTGCTTGTGCGGCCACTTGTTGTGAGCCTGGCACGATCATCACTTTTACCTGTTCATTTTTCTTTCTTCCCTTCACTATACTTGCTACTAATCTCAAGTCTTCAATTCTTGAATTGGTGCAACTACCGATAAAAATATTTTGTACGGGCATGCCTTTGAGTGGTTTGCCTGCCTGGAGGCCCATATACTGTAATGCTTTCAGAATATTTTTTCTTTCTCCTTCCTCAGGAATACTTTCCAATGCCGGGATCAATCCATTAATGGCAATACCAAGGCCCGGGTTCGTACCATAAGTGATCATGGGGCCAATCTCCGTTGCATCAATATTTATTTCTTTATCAAACTTTGCATCATCATCCGTGAATAAAGTTTTCCAGTAAGCCAAAGATGCTTCCCATTGTCTTCCTTTTGGGGATAAGGGCTTTCCTTTCACATATTCAAATGTTGTTTCATCCGGTGCAATCATTCCGCCTCTTGCTCCCATTTCAATACTCATATTGCAAATAGTCATGCGTGCTTCCATTGACAGGGAACGGATAGCAGAACCTCCATATTCTACAAAATATCCTGTGGCTCCGCTGGTAGTTATTTTAGAAATGATATAAAGAATAATATCTTTTGATACTACGCTTTTATTCAATGCTCCTTCGATATTGATGCGCATAAGTTTAGGCCTGGTTTGTAACAGGCATTGTGTTGCCAACACCATTTCCACTTCGCTGGTGCCAATACCAAAAGCAATAGAACCAAAAGCCCCGTGTGTTGAAGTATGGCTATCGCCGCAAACAATGGTCTGGCCTGGTTGTGTAATGCCAAGTTCCGGCCCAATAACATGCACAATTCCCTGGAAGGGATGGCCTAAACCGTATAATTCAACATCATGATTTTTGCAATTCTCTTTCAACTGTTCTACCTGCCGTCTTGATAAATGATCTCTGATGGGCAAATGCTGGTTGATAGTCGGAACGTTATGATCGGCTGTGGCTATGGTTTGTTTTGGTCTGAAAACTTTCAATCCTCTTTTTTCAATTCCTGCAAAAGCTTGCGGGCTGGTTACTTCATGAATAAAATGTTTGTCAACATAAATAACAGAAGGTCCGCTCTCAATAGACCGAACCACATGCCCGTCCCAGATTTTTTCAAATAATGTTTGACCGCCATTCCTGCCTCCATCCCCTAAAGGGGGGTCTGTAGAGTCGCTTAAATGTTTTGAAATATTTTTATTTATTGACATTTTTTTAAGCTACGCTTGCTAATTCAGTTTGATATTGTTTTGCTAATTGCAAAAGATCATCTTCTTTTATTTCTTTCTTCACGTCTGCCAGTTTTAAAAATTCGTTGTATAATACATCTATATCATTGCGGTTATACTGCAAGCCCAGCTTTTGAAAACGATATGCCAATGCACTGCGACCACTTCTTGCTGTTAGTACAATTTTGCTTTCTTCAGCACCCACTTCTCCCGGATCAATGATCTCGTAAGTTTGTGCATCTTTTAAAAAACCATCCTGGTGAATACCTGAAGAATGTGAGAATGCATTTGAACCTACAATAGCCTTGTTCGGCTGTACCGGCATGCGCATAGTTTCAGCTACCTGCCGGCTTAAAGGATTTAATTGCCTTGTTTGAATATTTGTATGAAAGCCTAATTCTTTATGTTGTTTCAAAATCATCACTACTTCTTCCAGCGAAGTATTACCGGCTCTTTCTCCTAAGCCATTAATTGTGCATTCAACCTGGCGGGCACCGTTAATTACTCCTGCAATGGAGTTAGCTGTTGCAAGGCCAAGATCATTATGGCAATGGCAAGAGATAACAGCTTTATCTATGTTGGCTACATTGTTTACAAGAAAGGCTATCTTTTCTCCATACTGTTGTGGAAGGCAATAGCCTGTTGTATCAGGAATGTTCACTGTGGTAGCGCCGGCTTTGATAACAGATTCAATCACTATCGCCAAATATTCATTATCTGTTCTGCCTGCGTCTTCTGCATAAAATTCTACATCATCAGTAAAATTTCTTGCCCATTTCACGCATTGAATCGCTCTATCTAATATTTCTTCGCGTGTAGAATTGAATTTGCTTTTAATATGATAATCAGACGTACCGATGCCTGTATGAATTCTCGGGCGGACAGCATATTTTAATGCCTGTGCTGCCACTTCTATATCTTTTTTTACCGCCCGGCTTAAACCACATACGGTAGCATTTTTTATAACCCTTGAAATTTTATTCACTGAATCATAATCACCAGGACTTGATATGGGAAAGCCTGCTTCAATAATATCAACACCTAAAGTTTCTAATCTCAGGGCTAATTCCACTTTTTCCTTACTGTTTAACTTACAACCTGGCACTTGCTCTCCATCGCGAAGCGTAGTATCAAAAATGAATATTTTTTTTGCGGACATATTTTTGGTATTAAAAAAAGAGAGTAAAAGGATGGCTACTTTTAAATATTATTTGTTTTGCTATTTAGACTTGTTTCGAATATAGGTCAGTAAATAAAAAAATAAGAATTAAAATGTTAGCTACTTTACCAGGCTGAACTATGGCTAAATGAGTTAAAACCTTTGCCAGCAAAGGATTATATAATTTAGGAATTACTATGTCTAACCGAAGTACAGATGCCTTGTTCCAATTGGTTCATTCACTTCAAAAGTGGGAGAAACGCAATTTTAAACTTTATGTCAAGCGGAATTCTTCTAATGAAGACCTGCGGGTCATTCAATTATTTGATGCCCTGGAAAAGATGAAGGACTATGATGAAGCATCTATTTTGAAAAAAAATCCTTTGATAAAAAAGCAACAATTATCAAATATAAAAGCTCACTTGTACAAACAATTGCTGGCAAGTCTCCGTGTTTTAGAAGGGAATGAAAATATAGATATACAGCTACATGAACAATTGGATCATGCGAGAATTTTATATAATAAAGGGCTTTACTTACAAAGCCTGAGAATATTAGATAAAATAAAGGAGGTTGCTAAAACTCACCACCAAATAAGTTTTTTAACGCAGGTTTTATTCCTTGAAAAAAAGATTGAAACCCTGCATATTACCCGAAGCCTGGAGGAAAGGGCAAATCAACTAACCCAGGAATCGACGGCAGTTAACAAAAGCGTTTCTATTATTAACGAACTTTCAAACCTTGCCTTACAACTATATAGCTGGTATATAAAAAATGGCCATGCAAGAAATAAGCAGGACGAAATAACACTGACAGATTTTTTTAGACAACATCTAAAAGAAGATTTATTGCAGGTAACTGGTTTTTATCAAAAGCTATATCTCTTCCAATGCTATTGCTGGTATGCTTTTATAAGGCAAGATTATTTACAATACTATCGCTATACTCACAAGTGGGTTGAGTTGTTCAATAACGAGCCTCTTATGATCAATGTTGAAACAGCTCATTATATAAAAGGCTTTCATAATTTATTAAATGCACATTTTAGCTTAAGCAATTACAAAAAATTTGACCAGGCCTTAGGTCAATTTGAAGATTTCGCTGCTTCTGCTATTGTACAGCGGCATGATAATAATCGTGTACAGGTGTTTGTTTATTTATATCTAGCCAAAATAAACAAACACATTATGTACGGGACTTTTAAAGAAGGCCTGGAATTAGTGCCATTTATTGAAAAGAAACTAGAGGAATATTCTTTGTACTTAGACCGGCACCGGGTGCTAATATTCTATTACAAGATTGCATGTCTTTATTTTGGTAATGGAAATTTTGACAAGGCCATCGATTATTTAAATAAAATAATAAACTGGAAGATAGACCTCAGAAGCGATATTCAATGTTATGCAAGGTTATTG
>JALZIY010000362.1 GCA_030860085.1 Bacteroidota bacterium
AGCTGTACCAAAAAAGTTGGAACGTTTCTCTAACCTCAAGTTCGGCATAAAATGATGTATTGCCTGTTGTGTTGGGGAAGTTGCACCAGTTTCCTGCTGGCCAAAAAGAAGTGAATTAAAACAAACAATTAAGAATGTGCAGAGAAATGTTTTTTTCATAAAAGTAGTTTTGATTATGGCTAAAGACCACCTAAAATAATTTCTATCCGTTAGAAGAATTGTTAAGACGTTGTGGTTTCAATTTCGCCTGGTGAATAGAACCGTGAGCAGTGGGGAGACAACTAACGGCAGCCGGGCTGACGTGAGGATTAGCTATAATAAACTATCATTTTACTTTTGTATTACTGGCTGCCTATTAAAAACTAAAAAACCTTCAGCAGATAAATCTTCATTTAATTCTTCCCAATGAATCCATTGGCCGTTATTCCATAGTTCAAATTTGGTTAATTGTTCTGAAGTTCCTTTTCGCAAATTAGGATACCAATCAATAGGTGTTCCAATGACCCGGCTGTCATTTAGCTCAACAAAAATTTTATCCCCTTCAAACCAAACTTTTTTCACAGCTATCATAAAATAACGTTTACGTTTTAAAGTATTCTTTCCATTTTTGTTCAATCAATTCCTCGTTTTCTTCAATAATACTTTCTGCTAAATGAATATCCTTATTTTTCATGCCATGATTTTCAATTAACCTCACAGGGTTAATTTCAAATTTTGAATCTCCATCAGCATGTTTAACATGAATATGAATTGGTAAATGTTCGTTGCTGAAAAAGAAAAACCGCATACCAAACATTCTAAACAACTCAGGCATAAAGAACGATTGCAATTTAAAACTACAATCGTTTTCCGGGATAAAGCATAATAAAATATTAAAGGTCCTTCTGTACAAGATTTCTGATAATCATTAATCGTCACCTGCTCCTGTATATATTTAATATGTTGTATTGATCAAAAAAAAAATTGTTTTCCAAACTTCCTATAATCCTAATTTCTTTTGCAGCAAAGCATATCGCGGATCATCGCTAATTCCTTTAAACATTGGATATTCTGTAATAAATGCTATGGGTCCAAGTCTTTTTTCAACACCATTAAAAAGGTAATGGAAACTCTTGTCTTTGTCGCCCAGCGACCACCAGACTATAGCAAGATCCACGTCCATTACTGCATCAGGATCTTCCGCCTCCCGCTGTTCAATTTTTCGAATGCACTCTAAAGCTTTTTCTTTATCACCCGTTTGTCCATAAGCAAATGCCAGCGGTGTAAGCCCTTTTAGCGGATGATTTGTTAACCGATGAACTTCTTTAAAAATTTCTATCGCTTTTTCCCAATCGCCAGTTGCACCCATAACCCATCCCTTCATTTCAAGAGCTGCCCTCATGTGCGGATGCAGATCCAATAATTTTTCTGCCAGTTGCAAGGCCTCATCATTTCTCCCGGCAATCACATACATATCCCGAGGTATTGATTAATGCTGGGTGATAACGGATCTATTTTTAGTGCCTGTTCCATCACCTCAACCGCTTTTCCCTTTTGTTTGGTAATAACGTAGTAAAAAGCAAGGTTCTCATAGGCATCTGTAGCAGCCGGATTTAATTCCATTGCCTTTTTTAGTAATTCTGACCCTTCTTTCCATTTCCAATCGTATAAAAGATATGCGCTGCCTTTTGCTATAAATCCTTCCGCCAGGGAATCGTTTAGTTGCAATGCTTTATCGCTATACCGGTGAACAATATCAAAAGCTTTATCAGTTTGCATTTGACCTGTACCTCCCAGGTAAGCACAGGCAGCAGCTATCATTGCATAAGCTTGCGCATACCCGGGCTCCAGCGTAATGGCTTCTTCAAAATACTCAATGGCCTTCCTGGCATCTGCAGGCGTTACTTTATTGTAAAAATGTAACCCTTTTAAGAAGAGAGTATAGGCTTCTACATTTTTTACTGGTGTCGTTACCAATGTTTCTTCTTGCTGAGCCATTGTTAAATTTTGCCGTAGCTTATTCGCAATTATACTGCTGATCTCATCCTGTACTTCAAAAATATTGGTAATGTCACGATCATAATTTTCGCTCCAGATGTGGTAGCCATCAGTAGCATTGATCAACTGTGTGGTAATGCGTACCCGGTTGCCTGCCTTTCGTACGCTGCCTTCGAGAATTCTATCTACGTTTAACTTAGTAGCTATTTCACGTATATCATCATTTTTACCTTTAAATGCAAATGCAGATGTACGGGATGTTACCTGCAGCCCGTCCACTTTGGTAAGTGCATTAAGCAGTTCTTCTGTAATGCCATCACTGAAATATTCATTTTCAGGATCAGCGCTCATGTTTACAAACGGTAAAACGGCAAGGCGGTTAAGTGGTTTTTTTGTTTTGCCTGATAGATCCGCACGTGCAGGCACGACCATTCCTTCGTTGGCAATTGCAAAAATGCGAACAGGATGTATTACATTTTTTAATTCAAAATAACCCATTTCACGGGTATCAATTTTTTCCTGGTTTTTTATCTCATCGTTTACTTTATCAGAAATAAAAATAGCCCCTGGTACAGCAAGCGATTCTATACGCGAAGCAAGGTTTACGCCATCTCCATAAATAGTTCCGTCTTCTATTGATATATCACCTGTATGTATACCAATACGTAACTCGACCTTTGGTTCTTGTTTTAACTGCTGCTGAATTTCGATAGCACATGTTACTGCATCAATTGCGCTATTAAACATACCAAGCATTCCATCTCCATAAAACTGAAGAATTTTTCCATTGAATAAAGAATGAGTAGCTTCTAACACTTCCTTTAGCCGCCGTAACTTTTCTTTAGCCTGCTGCTCATTCTGCTGCATTAAAGCAGTGTAACCGGCCATATCGGCAAACATTATAGCAGCGAGTTGACGCATAAAATATAAGATATAAAAATATTATTGGAATTCATCCTAAGCCATTGCTTTCAAAACTATTTCTTTTACCTGCTCAATAGGTATTCTTTCCTGTTTCATATTATCACGATGCCGAATGGTAATAGTGTTGTCTTCTTTTGTTTGATAATCTACTGTAACGCAGAAAGGAGTTCCTATGGCATCCATCCTTCTGTAACGTTTGCCAATGGTATCTTTCTCTTCGTAAAAACATTTAAAATGAGGCTTGCATTGATCAATGATGCTGCGGGCAATACCAGGCAAGCCGTCTTTTTTAACTAACGGTAATACCGCCAGTTTAATAGGCGCCATCATAGGAGAAAATTTTAATACTACCCTGCTGTCCTTTTTTTCTTCTGTACTCAAATCTTCTTCGGTATACGCTTCGCTTAAAAGCAATAGCACACAACGGTCTACACCAATTGATGTTTCAATAACATAAGGAATATAATTGCCAAATGGTTTTCCATTATCGTCAAGATCATTATCAAAATATTGCAGCTTTTTTTTGCTGTATTCCTGGTGGCTTTTTAGATCAAAATCAGTACGGCTGTGTATGCCCTCCACTTCTTTAAAACCAATTGGAAAATTGTATTCAATATCTGTAGCGGCATCGGCATAGTGCGCCAGCTTAACATGATCATGAAAACGATATTTATCTTCTGAAATTCCAAGATTTAAATGCCATTTCATTCGCTCTTCTTTCCAGTATTGGTACCACTGCTTTTGTGTGCCGGGGCGAATAAAAAACTGCATTTCCATTTGCTCAAATTCACGCATTCTAAAAATAAACTGGCGTGCAACAATTTCATTGCGGAAGGCTTTGCCCATTTGCGCAATACCAAATGGTATCTTCATCCGCCCGCTTTTTTGTACGTTTAAAAAGTTTACAAAAATGCCTTGCGCTGTTTCCGGACGAAGATAAATTTCGTTTGCATCCTCACTAACGGAGCCCATTTGCGTGGAGAACATCAGGTTGAATTGCCTTATCTCTGTCCAATTAGCTGTACCGCTTAGAGCACAAACAATTTTATAAGTTTCTAATAGCCTTTTTAAACCTTCAAAATCATTAGCGACAAGCAACATATCCATTTCTTTTAATAAGATTTACGCCTGTTCTTCATGTCCGTCTTTTTCTAATTCTTCTGCTTTAGCTTCTACCAGATGATCCACACGATAACGCTTATTACTGTCCTTATTATCGATCATGGGATCACTGAAATTGTCTACATGTCCGCTGGCCTTCCATGTAGTGGGATGCATAAAAATAGCCGCATCTATGCCTACAATATTTTCGTGCATTTGCGTCATGCTTTTCCACCAATGATCTTTGATGTTTTTCTTTAGTTCGCTGCCCCATTGCCCGTAATCATAAACAGCAGCCAGACCATCATAAATTTCACTTGATGGAAAAATAAATCCATACTCCTTACAATGAGAAATGATTGCCTGGAATTTGTTTGTATCCATTGTCATAATGCGGGCAAAAATAAGTGGAATGGGCGAGATGAATGAGAGTTGACAGTTGGCGGATGGCAGTTGACGGATGCAGATAGCAGTTTACCGATAGCTGATGATGTGGGTCGTTGAGAAACAATGTAGTCTGTATGGAAAATGAATTGATGAAACTTCGTACTTCTAACTTCCGACTTACTTCACTTTCACATCCTCGCCTGTAGATTCATTTTCTTCTTTTTTTAATAACTCCTGTTCTTTTAAGGAGCCTCTATCTACCTCTATTTCTACTAATTTAACCCATACTGCGTATTTGCTTGGCAGTATCTGGCTGCCGTATTCCGCAGCGTAGGCCTTGGTAAATTCAGCTCCATAATATAGTATAATAGAGGAATAATAGATCCACAATAAAATAATCACCAGGGAACCGGCAGCGCCATAAGTTGTTCCCATGTTGCTGTTCCCGATATAAAACGTTATCGCAAATTTGCCAATCATAAACAGCACAGCCGTCACCATAGCGCCTGTAAATACATCGCGCCATTTTATAAGGGCATCAGGCAACACCTTAAAAATGATGGCAAATAATAAAGTAGTTATTGCAAAAGTAAGCACCAGGTTTATTCCATATACGAGGGTTACAGTAGCCTCCGGGAAAAGCTGGTGCAAGCGGTTGCTAAAAGCTTCTACCAAAGCAGTGATCATTAACGAAACCAGTAATAAAAAACCAAGACTGATAACGACTGAAAAAGAAAGCAACCTGTTGACAATCATTTTCAGCCAGTTCTTTTTTGGCTTTGGCTTTAAATTCCAGATGTAATTAATAGTATCCTGTATTTCTGCAAACACTCCTGTAGCGCCAATTAACAATGTAACAAAACCTATTGCAGCCGTTATATTGCTTTCGCTACTCAGCGAAGCATTTTTAATTATATCCTGGATTTGTTTGGCCGCAGAGGAGCCGACGAATCCTTCAATTTGTCCATAGATTGTTCCCTCAATGGCCTCCCGCCCGTAAAAGATGTCAGCAAGGAAAATAATTACAATCAGCATTGGCCCAATAGAAAACACGGTAAAGTAGGCAAGAGAGCCGCTCAGCTTTGCAACTTTATCATCGCTAAATCCTTTAAAAGCCTGCTTTATCACATGCCACAGCCCTTTGGGTGTATGCTTATTTTTCATTGCCTATTTCAGACAAAAATAAAGCCTGTTCCATCTACTTTTGTTTATCCTCTTTTCCAAGATCAGAAATCTTCATTATTGCAGCAACTGCAAATGCCTGCATCAGATCAAACATACCAAGTGGCGGATGCTCAAAGTCATATTGCTTTTGGGATTTAGATAAAAATTGTTTTTTTACATTTTTATTTAAATGAGGTGTGTGTTGGTTGGCAGGCAAATTTTTTTCGTCAACATTATCCATTTGCTGCACGGATCTACCACCTCCCTCCACTTCTACATTTTTAACAGTTATAGCAAACTTGCTGGGATGAATTTCAGCACCATATTTTAAAGCGTAGGCTTTTGTGAATTCAGCTCCAAAATATAAAATGATAGCAGAGTAATATATCCATACAATTAGGATAACAAGCGAACCCGCAGCACCATAAGCAGTACCTACTTCGCTTTTACTTATGTATAGAGAGATCAATAATTTTCCTATCATGAAGAGTACAGAAGTTGCAAGTGCACCCCCGAACACATCTTTCCATTTAATTTTTGCATCAGGCAGCACTTTAAAGATCACACCAAATAAGCCGGTTGTAATAACCAGTGTAAGTAACAGGTTAATGATGTAAAAAACCACCACGGTTATATCAGGGAAAGTATCTTTAAGTTTGTTTCCCAATGCGTCAACAATGGCTGAAACGCCTAA
>JALZIY010000376.1 GCA_030860085.1 Bacteroidota bacterium
CTTCAAAAGAATAAAAATCTTAAATGGTTTTTTTTGAAGAGAACCAATGCACTTATATTTTTATTAAAGTGGATATATAACAAGACATCTAAAAAAAATTAGGTGTTTTTTTATGCGTTATTCAAAATGTTTAAAAAATGCCATTTGTTTTTAAGGAGAAGGTAATTATTATCCAATAAGCTAATTAAATACATTGCAAACAGCTTCATATAAACAATCCTAATTCTCTTTAAAGTATTAAGGAAACAGTTCAATCGTGTCGAAATCATATATTCATCTCATTGTCTGATACTGCGGATTAGCATTTCTTTGAACACTTCAAGTTTTTAGTGGACCCATAAAAAATTTATTAAGACAATAGCAGATGCTAAAAAAAGGAAGGTTTAATTTTTGGCAATCAAAGGTTTTACATATTAATAAGTTCTAAAATATTACAGACTCTCACGGAAGTAAAAGTCTATTTAATCGACTATAACATATAAAGATGATTTATATATTAATTTATTGTAAATTTTTAGGACATTTGAAAACCATCCTACACTTCCTCTGAAATAGTCATCTTCTGTCCCTTTATAGCCAGTTATTACTTTTTGATTTTTTTATTTAAACCACTACTGCATATGATACTAAATCATAAGAGTCTTTTATTCCCTGATACGCAAATAACTGCTAACAGGGTATTTGTAAAAGGAAAATTCCTGTATTCCGGTAATCAAAAGTTTTACTGTAAAGGAGTTACTTACGGAACTTTTAAACCTCAGGATAATGGACTGCAATTTCCGGGCACGGAAACGATAGCCAGAGATTTTGCATTAATGGCCCGACATGGCTTCAACTCTGTTAGAACATATACTGTGCCCCATACCTACCTTTTAGATGCGGCGCTTGAGTATAATTTAAAAGTAATGGTAGGGCTTCCGTGGGAGCAACATATCACTTTCCTGGAAACTAAAAGCGGTCAAAGAGATATTATACAAAGAGTAAAAGAAGGTGCACTATCCTGTATGCAGCATCCTGCTATTCTTTGTTATACCATTGGTAATGAAATTCCGGCTCCTATTGTGCGATGGTATGGAAAAAAGAAAGTGGAAGGTTTTTTAAAAAAGCTTTTTCAGTGTGTAAAAGAAGCTGATCCCCAGGGTTTAGTTACCTACGTAATTATCCCACTACTGAATACCTACACCTTGATTTCCTTGATTTCGATTGTTTTAACGTGTACCTAGAAACCCCGGAAAAATTAAGTAAATATATTTCCCGTCTTCATAATCTTTCGGGGGACCGGCCTTTATTGTTGGCAGAAATAGGGCTGGACAGCCTGCGTAATGGAGAGGAGAAGCAAGCTGAAGTTTTAAAATGGCAGATTGAAACCATTTTTGGAAAGGGTTGCGCCGGCATGTTCATTTTTGCGTGGACAGATGAATGGTGGCGCGGCGGATATGATATTGAAGATTGGGATTTTGGTATTGTGGACAGACAACGGCAACCAAAGCTCGCATTGATCACTGTTGCAGAAACCATGCAGCATGTTCCTTTTTTTACTGATAATTTTCCATTTATTTCTGTTGTGGTTTGCTCTTATAATGGTTCCGCCACTATAAGAGATACAATGGAAGGTTTGCAAAAGCTGGATTATCCCAATTTTGAAGTAGTTGTTGTAAATGACGGGTCAACTGATAACCTGGTGGAGATAATAAAAGAATATCCTGTAAGACTTTATACGACATCTAACAAAGGATTAAGCAGTGCACGAAACACCGGCATGTATAAAGCAAGAGGAGAAATACTTGCTTATATTGATGATGATGCTTATCCTGATCCACACTGGCTTCATTATCTTGCCTATGCATACATGAACACAACTCATGCAGCAATGGGTGGACCAAATATTTGTCCTGATGAAGATGGTCCGATAGCAACCTGTGTTGCAAATGCACCCGGCGGTCCGGTGCATGTATTAGTTACTGATGAAATTGCAGAGCATATACCCGGTTGTAACCTGTCCGTTCGCAGAAATGTTTTGATGAAAATAGGTGGCTTTGATCCTGTTTACCGGTCTGCCGGAGATGATGTAGATGTCTGCTGGCGCATACAGGAAGAAGGCTATACAATTGGCTACCACCCTTCCGCTTTAGTTTGGCATCATCGTCGCAATTCTTTAAAGGCTTACTGGAAACAACAAAAAGGCTATGGAAAAGCTGAAGCATTATTGGAAGCCAAGTGGCCTGAAAAATACAATGGCTTTGGACACTTGAAATGGGACGGCCGTATATATGGAAATGGATTAACGCTTCCCCTTAAAATAAAAAAAGATAAGATCTTTCACGGCACATGGGGTAGCGGTTTGTTTCAGTCAGTTTACCAGCCTGCGAGTGGCTTTTTAAACTCCATCCCTTTAATGCCGGAATGGTATTTTATTTCAATATTGTTCGCTGTTGTAGCATCTCTCGGCTTTTTATGGAAACCTTTATTA
>JALZIY010000389.1 GCA_030860085.1 Bacteroidota bacterium
CAATAAACCTGGTGCTGTTTGAAATTAAATAACATTCATGGCTGGTCTTTAAATCACCATAGGGATAAAAAACGATTCGCACTAAACAATAAAGATGAACCCGGTTTCAACAAAAGAGAATCTTAAAAGGGAAATCGGCGTACGGTCGCTTACGTTGGCCATTTTAAATATCACCGCTGGCTCAGGCATTTTTGTAATTCCTGCAATTATTGCCGAAGGGCTGGGTGCTACAGCAATCCTTGCTTATTTCGTTTGTGGGTTATTGATTTTTTTAATTGGTTTGTGCTTTGCAGAAGTGGGCAGCAAAACAACGGCAAGCGGCGGCGTTTATACATATATTGAAACAGCCTTTGGCCCATTCGCCGGATTTTTAGCCAACAATATTTATTGGATTGGCGGTAGTGTATTTTCAGATGCAGCCATTGCCAACGCATTAGCAAATACACTAAAATATTTTTTTCCGTTTTTGGACAATGAAATTTTCAGGGCATTATTTCTCTTCTTCATATTCGGAGGGCTTGCCCTGCTTAATATCCGTAGTGTAAAAAACGGTGTACGGTTTATTGAATTTGCCACATTAGGAAAATTAATCCCGATGATTGTACTGGTAATTGCCGGAGCAAGTTTTGTAGAGACTGAAAATTTACGATGGGTTACATCTCCTACTATTAGCAATATCGGCACTGCCTCATTGTTGTTGTTTTTTGCCTTCCTGGGCCTTGAAGGACCATTAAGTAATGGCGGTGAAATAAAAAATCCAAAACGTACGGTACCGCTGGGTGTTTTTTTGGGTGTGTCCTGTGTATTGGTTTTGTATATAGCCATTCAACTGGTAACGCAAGGCGTTTTAGGGGTAAACATTACAGCACATAAAGATGCACCCTTAGCTGCAGTAGCCGGTATTGCTTTTGGCAAATGGGGCACCATTTTAATCATTGCTGCTGCAGCCCTCTCCATGCTCGGAGCTTTGGGTGGCGAAATACTTTCTATACCAAGAATACTATTTGCCGGCGCAAGAGATGGCTTGATGCCAAAGCCTTTGGCGAAAGTACACCCGCGTTTTTTTACACCACATATTGCTATAGTGTTTTATGCTTCATTAGGTTTTTTGTTTGCTATATCGGGAGGATTCAAACAATTGGCTACCATTGCCAGTGCGGCTGTATTAATTATTTATCTCGGCGTGGTGCTGGCCAGTATAAAACTCAGGAAAAAAGAAACCCCAACAACAGAAAAAACTTTTCGTGTGCCGGGAGGAGTTATTGTTCCGCTACTGGCAACGGGTGGCATTGTATGGCTGCTGTCAAATTTAACGAAACCGGAATTGACAGGCATTGCCATTTTTGTTTTGGTGTTCTCTCTAATTTATTTAGTAACTAAACTGGTAAAGAAAAACGGATACCAATGGAAAAAATAGGAGGCTTTTTTCCAATTTTAAAAATGGCCGGTGATATGAACCCATGGTTGAGAGATGAAGAGATGTTATGGTAAATGTCTGACTAAAAATTTAATATTCTTTGAAACCATTTATCATTAAGGTTTCTAAGCCCCTCTCCGCGAGGAGAGGGGTTGGGGGTGAGGCGATCTAAGCTGGTAAAAAGGTTTGATTAACTTAACCGGACAGTAAAATAATAAAAAATATAAATCATGATAACAAGAATTTTCTTTTTCGCAATAAGTCTTTGCTTTTTCCAGGCAGCAATTGCACAGCCCAATGTTCTGTATGATATTGTACTGACAGGTGGCCGGGTGATAGATCCCGAAACAAAATTAGACACCATTAAAAACGTGGGCATCCTCAACAACCGTATTGCACAAATTTCATCTGAACCATTAAAAGGCAAAGAGGCAATTAATGTAACCGGTTTAGTAGTGGCTCCCGGCTTTATTGACATGCACGTGCATGGCCGCAGCAATGTGGAGCAGGAATACCAGTTGCATGATGGTGTAACCACGGCTCTGGAATTAGAATATGGTATTGAAAATTTGAAAGAATGGTATGAAACCAGAAAATCAAAGGCCTTGATTAATTATGGTGCCAGCGTATGCTGGCCTTTTGAACGGTTTAAAGCAATGGACAGGCACAAAAAAGGTTTAGATGAACTTTATAAAACAACGCTGAAAGGTGAATCAACTATCACAAGTCTTATTAAAACAATCATTCCTTCTTATACAGAAAACGCAACACAGGAAGAAACTGAGAAAACACTTGCTAACATTAAAACCTCGTTGGCCGAAGGCGGCATTGGCATAGGCATACCCATTGGCTATCTTCCCAAAACAAAAGCAGAAGAAATATTTAGGGTGTTTCAACTGGCAGGTGAAATGAATGTACTGGTTTTCATTCACACCCGTGAACCCAATATTATTTCCATTCAGGAAGTAATAGCAGATGCAACGCTTACTGGTGCCCCACTGCACATTGTGCATATCAACAGCATGTCGTTGGGTCAAATTGATTTTGCGCTAAACATGGTTAGGTCTGCAGTCCAAAGAGGATTTGACATTACCACAGAATTATATTCCTATACAGCCGGTTCAACAGGCCTGGAAAGTGCCATGTTTGATGATGGCTGGCAGGAAAAGTTAGGTATTAGCTATGGTGATTTGCAATGGGTTGCCACGGGTGAACGACTTACAAAAGAAACATTTGAAACATACAGAAAGGCAGGCGGTACAGTGATTATACACATGATGAAACCGGAATGGATAAAGACCGGCATTGCTGCTCCAGGGGTAATAATAGCATCAGATGGTATGACTTACGCAAAACTGGCGCATCCACGAACTGCCGGAACTTTCTCAAGAGTGTTGGGCAAATATGTAAGAGAAGATAAAGTGATTGATCTAAATACGGCTATTGAAAAGATGACACTGTTGCCTGCAAAAAGATTAGAAGGCATTGCCCCCATGATGAGGTTTAAAGGAAGGATACAGGTGGGCGCTGATGCGGACATTACCATCTTTAATCCCAACACGGTAATTGATAAAGCAACCTTTGAAAAAGGCCTTGAGTTTTCCGCAGGTATTGAATATGTAATGGTAAACGGAACGTTTGTGTTAAAGAATGGAAAAACAATGACTACTGTTTTTCCCGGTCAGGCGGTATATGGAAAGTTTAAAAAGTAGTTGGCAAATCATTTTAATTTAAAAAACCTTCAGCCTGAGACCATTATTTTTAGCAGCTATGTGCACTCTTTTTTTATCTTCAGCAACAAATGCGCAAACAACAAACCCCGGCAAGGGCATTGTTGGTACCTGGCGTTTGGTTGAGTTTGCAGATTTCGATTCTGTCACCAATGTTTGGATTAATCGCTATGGAAAAAATCCAAGAGGTTATTTCACCTACACAAATAGTGGTATTGTCAACATCAATATTTCAACTGATACTCCGCTGAAAATATCTTCTCAAGAGGGCAAACAGTTTTCTCCCAACCTATTTGATTATATAGAAACAAATTCACTTGGATATTTTGGCACCTATTCAGTTGTACCCGAAAAAGGAAGGGTTATACATCATGTGAAAGGGGGCACCATACCCTAGTATATTGATACAGACCAACCGAGAGTGTTTCAACTAAAGGGTGATACATTAACCATTGGTGACAACAAAAAAACGAGAAGAGTGCTGGTGAGGGTGGATTAAAAAAATCACCAGGTATCGTAACCGCCTTTGGACGATACGATGTTATTGAACCACGTAGGGAGATAGAAACATGAATGTTTACATAGTTTTATGTTTTTTTCTACTGTTCTTTATGTGCCTATGTGGTTCAAACTGATACACTACCTATCGGTCTCTCATCGGATTAATCCGAAAATATAACGATATATTTACGGTTACAACATAAAATGTAATGATTTCCCGGTATCTTGAAAGGACTTGAAAGCAAAATTGCATAAGGATAAAGCAATCATCCAGCTTGGATGAAGGCAAACAGGCAAACAACTTTACTCCGCATAATTACCGAAAACAGAAAAGATATCCTCTGGCTTAATGCAGATGAACCGGATATAAAAGCGCTGGTTGAAAAACGCCACTTCCACGCGGCTAAAAGCTTATTTCGGTAAACACAAAATCATCATCATTGATGAGGCGCAGCAAATAAAAGTTTCGTCAATCACGATTCCATTCGCCATTTCTTCAGGGATATTTTTGCCTGAAGAATTATTGAATTCCTGATTAAATTAAAATATGATAGACACAATCAATCAACTGCCATGAAGAAATTATTACTCTTTCCAATTCTGTTTATTGTTATTGCAGTTCATGCACAAACAATAAGCAATTATTTATCGCCACCTTATCCTACTAATTTAACCAGCAGCAAAAGCGGAAGCACCATTGCCTGGGTTTTCAATGATAAAGGCTCCAGAAATGTTTATACAGCCGGTGCTGATGGCAATAATGTAACACGCATTACAAATTACTCCGGAGATGATGGCATGGAGATAGCCGATGTGCAAATAACATCCGGCGGAGAACAAATTGTGTATGTTCGGGGCAATGCACCAAACAGCCGTGGCGAAACAGCTAATCCGGCTTTCCTTCAAACACCTACAGAACGTGTGATCTATATAACAGATAAAAACGATACTACTCAAAGGATCAGCAGCGGTGCATCTCCACGCATCTCTCCTGATGGAAAGCTGCTTGCTTATTACGGGAAGCCAGGTATGGCTTGCATCACTGGCAGATACTTCTGTGAAACCTTACAAGCTGTTCCAATCCCGTGGCAACCAAAGCAACATTGTATGGTCACCCGACGGAAAAGCAATTGCTTTTGTAAGCAATCGCGGAGATCATTCTTTTATTGGCCTTTACCATGTAGATAATAAGTCTGTAAGTTTTGTTGAAACGAGCATTGACCTGGATATCTCACCTGTATGGTCGGCCAATGGGAACCAGATTGCTTATCTGCGGGTCCGGAACATTCATAACCACCTGCCGTTTACACCTGTACGGGAGTCCAACCCGTGGAGCATCCGTGTATTTGATATACAGTCGGGGAAAGCAAACGAAGTATGGAGTGCCTCCCGGGGCTTAGGAAGTATGTTGTTCACTGATCTTCCTGCAGGTGAAAGTCTGCTGTGGTGGGGTGCCGGCCAGCAATTGATTTTCCCTTACGAAAAAGATGGATGGGTGCACTTATATGCACTTGATACAGGCAGCAAAGTACCCCGGTTGTTAACTCCGGGAAATGGTGAAGTGGAGAATGTGACTTTATCGAACGATAGGCGAACAATTTATTACACCACTAATATTGGAGATATTGACCGGAGACATATCTGGCAGCTTGACGTTGTATCGGGCAATCCTAAACAACTGACAACAGGTAATAACATTGAATGGTCGCCGGTTGAAACATCGGGAGGAATTGCATTTTTACGTTCATCAGCAACACGTCCGGCCTGGCCGGTTGTACTGCACAAGGGTGCTGCTAAGGATGTAGCAGCAGATTTATTTCCCACAGATTTTCCTTCCTGCCTTGTGCAACCCAAAGCAATTACCATTACAGCAAGTGATGGAATTAAAAGCAGCGCTCAACTTTTCTTACCGCCCGATTATGATCCTGCAAAAAAATACCCTGCTCTTGTGTATATGCACGGGGGATCGAGAAGGCAGATGCTGTTAGGCTTCCATTATTCGCAATACTATTCCAATGCTTATGCACTCAATCAATTCTTTGCCCGCAATGGGTATATCGTTATTTCCCTGAACTATCGCAGCGGCATTGGCTATGGATTGAATTTCAGAGAAGCTTTAAACTATGGCGCAGCCGGCGCCAGTGAAGTGAAGGATGTTATAGCTGCAGGGGCTTATTTGCAAAAAAGAGTAGATGTCGTGCCTGGTAAAATTGGTTTATGGGGTGCTTCTTATGGTGGCTACCTTACTGCGCATGGATTATCGCAGGCTCCACATATTTTTTCTGCAGGTGTTGACATACACGGTGTACACAACTGGAATGATGAGATACCAACCTTTGCGCAGTGGTATAATT
>JALZIY010000393.1 GCA_030860085.1 Bacteroidota bacterium
GGTCAGGCACATGCGCTTCCCTGCTCATGTTATGTACAGATACATCTGTCAAATGCATGCGTGCAAGAATGGTTTCTTTATTTGTTCCATTTTTGAGTTTGCCTTTATACGTAAAGAAATCATTATAAGCTGTTGCAGGAGTACCTGCTGTATAAAGTTGATAAATACCGAGGTCCATCACATCTTTGGCGGCTTTTTCTGCCACATCATATTTCTGATTATATAAAGCTACACGGGCTTTTAAGGCAAGTGCTGCTCCTTTAGTTATCCTACCCAAGTTTACCCCTGTTTGTGTGAGCGGCAATTTTGCAGAAGCATCGTCCAATTCTTTTAAAATAAAATCAACGACTTCTGCTTTTTTATTACGGGTGCCGTTCACTTCAGGGTCAGTAATTAATAAGGTTTTTGTAATCAGTTGCACATCTCCATAAAATTGTGTGAGGTAGAAATATAAATAAGCCCTGATAAAACGTACCTCTGCAGCCATTGATTCTTTTACACCTTCCCTGCCTTCTGCTTTTTCATAGTTTTCCAAAAAAGCATTACAGCGACGGATGCCATCATAGTCAGTAGCCCACTCACTGTTCACGGTGCCCAGATCGTTAGCAAAATTTCCGCTGGCTATGCGCTGATAATCATTTACAGAAGAATTAAGGGTATTGTCGCCCATATTCTCCATATCAACTGTAGCTTTTCCTTTCAAAAAAGCATAACAACCATTTACCGCCAACTGTAGTGTTTCTTCATTGGTATAAAAGGTTTCATCAACCAATTCATCTAATGGTGCACGGTCTAAAAAATCTTTTTTACAGGCCACAAAGAATAATGCGCCCATTAAAAACCCAAAAAATATTTTGTTTTTCATGATCATTTCATATTTAAATTAATGCCGAAAATGAATGTCTTTACTTGTGGATAATAACCTCCGGTGCTTACCGGTGTTTCCGGATCGTATGCATAGAAAAAATTTGTTTTTGTAAGAAGGTTATCAGCAGAAACAAATATCCTTAACCGGCTGACACGATACTTTTCTATCAACCTGTTTGGCAATGTATAACCAAGCTGAATGTTTTTTAAACGCATATACGAAGCATCTTCCAGCCAAAAAGTTGAAAACCGCTGGTTATGGGATAGCTGGTACGTGAACCTGGGGTAGCTGGCATCAGTGTTTTCGGGTGTCCACCTGTCTAAGTGTACTTTTTGCGGATTAGCCGACTCATTGATATAAGCGTGACGGGCCGCCCCCCTGATATAACCGGATGCCTTGCCAACACCTTGGACGAAGAAATTAAAATCAAGTCCCTTCCAATCCATATCACCCCGAAAACCATACGTATATCTTGGGAATGGATTTCCAATAATTTGACGGTCATCAGCAAGCGTAATGAGGCCATCCTTATTTAAGTCTTTAAACATTACGTCACCCGGACCAACTTTATCTCCAGAAATAAAAGGAAATTTTGCAGTATAGACATTTGTGGTTGGATTATAATCAAAATCATCTACCTGTGCAATGCGATCCGCCACCAAACCATAAAAAGCATCAATTGGCTCTCCTAAAAAGCGAACCTGGTCACCAAAGGTTGAAGGCACGCCACCGAGGCTGGTTACCTGGTTTTTTACATCCGAAATATTGAAATTGCCACCATAGCGAAACTCACCTACCCTATCTTTCCAATTCACTTGTAGCTCCCATCCCTTGTTTTCCACCTTTCCTGCATTTTGAGAAGGCTCGGTAGCACCAAGCACATCAGGCAGCGTTACTCTTAGTAAAATGTCTTCTGTATTGTGTTTAAAATAATCGGCTGTAATTCCTAAACGGTTATTTAGCATGAGGAGGTCTAAACCAATGTTTTGCTTGACAACATTTTCCCATGTTAGAATGGTGTTTGGTATGGCTGTTTGTGCATATCCCGGTGTCAGTACATTGCCTATAGGCGGCACACCACCTACAGGGCCAATGGTTGCTAAATATGCATAATTATTACCCACTTTATCATTGCCTAATTCCCCGTAAGACGCACGAATTTTTACTTCCTGAAAAATATTAGTCAGGCTGCTAAAAAACTTTTCTTCTGATAAACGCCATCCAACAGAGGCAGAAGGGAATAAATTCCAGCGAACATCTTTCGCAAAACGGGAAGAGCCGTCATACCGGAAATTCACTTCAGCCAGGTATTTACTATTGAGTACATAATTAATTCTTCCGAAAAGCGATTGCAAAGCGGTTTGATCGGCGCTTGATGAATTTAATAAGTTGGCAGAAGCCACATTGAGATTAGGAACATCGGGCGAAACAACATTGGTTCTGCTTGCTAAAAAACTTTCGCCTTCATTTGATTCCTGTGAAGCCCCCACCAGGGCTTTAAGATCATGCTGATTAAAAGATCTTTCATACTCAGCAATCCCTATAACAGTTTGATAAGTATTTACATAATCCCTTTTATCTATTTTACTGGGGAAGTTGGTCTGATAAATTCTATCGCCTGTTACAGGGCTGAAATAATTTATGGTTTTATTAAAGATATCACGTTGGGAATTTGCCTTAATAAGAGCGTATTGACCTCTCAATTTAAATCCTTTAAAAAGATTTAGAGCCGCATTCAAATTACCAGTAAATTCCTGTGAAGCAAAATTATTGTAACCACCATCAGTTGTCACGGCAACGGGGTTACGTGAACCTCCTAAATAACCCCATCCGCCGGTTGTAAATTTAACCGGTACCAACGGAGATATCTGGTGAGAAGCATAGATTGGCCCTCCTGCCTCGCTTACGTCTTCAGATGATTCGCTGTATTTGCGATCTACGTAACCTAAGTTGGCATCAAGATCCAGGCGGTCAATCAATTTAGTGTTTAAACGCAGGCGCACATTATTCCTCTTTGAACCAAAATTATCCCCTGTTACCAGCCCATCTTGTTTTAAATAGCCATATGATAGATAATAAGAAAGATTGTTTCCACCCCCATTAATACTCAGGTTATGATTTTGTTGTCCGGCACTCTCTTTATAAATTTCCTCTAACCAATTTGTATTCGCATAATAATTAAGATCGGCCCCGGTTCTGGCTATGTTGATTTGAGAATCGGTATAAGTTGGTGTTCTTCCTGCGTTGCGTTGCGATTCGTTAAGCAAAGTCATATAATCAACCGAACCAAGAAATTCAGGAAGCGCCGTAGGCGTTTGAAAGCCGAAATAATTGCTGTATGAGATGTTAGGTTTTGCATTAGCTCTGCCCTTTTTTGTAGTTACCAGGATGACACCATTTGCTCCACGTACACCATAAATGGAGGACGAAGCTGCATCCTTTAAAACAGAAATACTTTCAATATCATCTGGGTTTAGAATATCCATGCTTCCGCCTGGGATGCCATCAATAACAATCAGCGGATTGGAATCCCCTAAGGTTCCTACACCACGAATACGGATGGAACTTCCATTCTGGCCTGGCAATCCTGTGAAACTGCGGATTGTTACTCCGGGAAGCAGCCCTTGTAAACTGGAGGAAGTAGCCGTGATGGGACGACCTTGAAGGTCTTCAGCCCTAATGGCACTTACTGCCCCTGTGAGATTCACTTTCTTTTGTGTGCCGTAGCCAACTACTACCACTTCATCCAAAGCTTTTACCCCTTCTTCCAAAACTACATCTATACGCTGCTGTGTATTTACAACTCTTTCAGCAGTGAGATAGCCTACATAGGAGAATACCAATATTGCTTGTTCATTAGGCACAGTAATTTCATAAGACCCATTATCATCGGTAACCGTAGCAGTTGCGGTTCCCTTTACTGATACTGTTACACCTTGTAAAGGTGAGCGGGTAGCCGCTACAGTTACTGTTCCGCTGATTCGGTTTGCTTGTTCTGAAACTTGTTCATTTTCAGAGAAGCGTCCGGTAGTACTGCTGCTCACAAGAGTTGCATTAGGTATTACATTCCCATTAGGAAGCGAAGTAACCGGCTCGTCGATTTTTACAACTACATACTGTTGCTTAGTTACCTGCTTAACTGTTAAGCGGAAAGGTTTGATCGCTTCTTTCAGCTTTTCTACAAAGGCCTTTCCTTTTAAATTAAATTTATCGGCATTGATTTTAATCTCCAGTAATTCCGACCTGCAGATGAAACTAACAGTGTGTTTTTTTTCAATTTCACTTAATAAACTGCCCAGGGTTTTATAATTGGAAAATTCTTCCTGCTTGTTTAGAAGCGGGGATTGCCGCTTATTAGACACAGCAACGTCTTGTGAAAAGCTGTTTGACGTCGTTAATAAAAGGCAAAGTGTAAGCCACCTGGTGGCATTTTTTAATGAAGTAAATATTTGCATGGTCAATCCTTTTTGTTTTTTGATTGCAAGATGAGTATAGAATCTTTTTTAATAATATCAATATTTAAAGCAAGTGATAATGTTTGCAACATTGCATCTTCATCATTTAAGATCAGGGTTCCTGAAATTTTCTGTCCGGCTAAATCCTTGTTTGTTATCTGCACCTTGTACGGATAAGTATCCTCGATCAATTCAGCAATATCAGCCAAAGATGTATTGTCTAAAGTCATTTTTTTTTCCTTCCATACAGAATACAATTCCGGGTTAACCGCCTTTCTGATTATGCGTTTCTCTCGATCATAATGCTGTATAAAATCACCGGGTTGCATCAGAATAGTTGATCCCGGGGTGTCCCTGACATCGATCCTGATCTTTCCGGAATTAAGCGTCACATTCGTTACCGATCCTTTTTTACGAACATTAAAGGTGGTCCCCATCACTTCTACATTGAGGTCATTGCAGTGAACTATAAAAGCGTGTGAACTATTTCCTTTTTCTAAATGCCTGACATCAAAATACGCCTCTCCATCCAACCAAACTTCCCTTTTCTCTGTAGTTTGCAGATTAGATAAATAAGTAAAATGTGCCCCTGCATTTAAAGTAACGATAGAACTATCAGGCAATGTAATTGTTTTGATTTCACCTGGCCCGGCAACAATTTCAATAGTTACAGGCTTCTGTGATCGGAATGGCAAAGCAATTATAATAAGACAACCAAAAAATACAGCCGCCGCTGCCCACCATATATATTTCATGCGACTTTGCAGCTTTAAAACCTTCTTATCCTCATCTAAAGCATTTATTCGTTCAAGGCTTCGGGCAAGAGAATTTTCAATCTGTAGAGTTGGGGGATGTTGAGTATTAAAATGAAGATTTTCAATAAATGCTTTTGCCTTAATTACATCACTGCGTTTTTCAGGATGGGCAGCCAGCCATTGCTTCCAAAAACCAGTATTGGCTGTATCCGGGAACTTTACCCACTGCTGGAAAAAGGCATCAGTTATAAAATCCGTTTCTGCAAAATCTAAATAATCTTTTTTCATCAAAGCGGTTGTTGTTACTACAAGGAGTCTGCAAGTTTTTATTTTGCCCCATGGAAATAAAATTTCTTTTGAAGAGATTTTTCCATCATCACGGTCACAAGGACATAACGAAAGAGAAACAATAAAATCAGGGGAAGCGAAAAACAGTACTTTGTTCATAGAAAGCCCTTAACTCGCCCATGGCTCTGGCAACGAGCTTGTAGGTTGCTTTTTTGGAGATGCTGAGAATATGAGATACTTCTTCGTATGAGAGATTCTCGTAAAAGAGAAAAAAGATAGCTTCCTTTTGGCGCCCGGTAAGTTTTTCCAGCGCTTTGTTTAGATTGATATGCTGCTCATACAATTGTTCCTTATTAATCAATACCTGTTCAATAGAAACTTCTACAGTAAAATTGTATTGATCTTCCTCAGGAAAAGTATTGACATGCGTATTTAACTGTTGCAGCGCTTTTAACAGGCGATGCCGGAATGAAACGTATAAATAGCTACGTAAACCCAGCACACCGGAGAGCTTGCTTCTGTTCATCCAAAACTGTATAAAAATTTCCTGTATGCAATCTTCTATCAGTTCTGTATCTGATGTGAATTTATGACCATAGTTGAACAACCGGGGATGGTATATCCTGTATAAATCAGCATACGCTTCTTTATCACCTGCTATCAAGGCTTCCCATAAAGATGATTCTGTTTTTAGAATGTCCAACATATTATGTTGTATATGCAAACTCTGCTTCTGAAAAATTATAAGCAAATCTCGATCAAAAAAATTGCATTGAAAAAATCGGTTGGTTAAGCTACTATTATTTAATTATTTCTTTTTTGTTATTACTTTTTAAAATATTATATCAAATTCATGTTCGTGGGTATCTGCCTTTTGCTAACTGTAAGAATAGTTTCAAGCCTCTTATAAAGACTTTAAGTATCGATAAATTTTATTCCAGGAATCTCTGGTTGGTGGTGTCTCCACTGAGCCAGCCTAACCAACCAGAAAATAAGAATATATCAACTTGAGAAACGCTAATAACCCCAGTTCTTCATAATTTTTAAATTCTCTTTCGAACATACCAGCGGTTTTTTTCCCTGGTAAGACTCTTGTTCAATAATGAATTCTGTTGTACCTCCCGATTTTTTGGCAAGAGCTACTATTTCTTTTACAGGCACAATGC
>JALZIY010000417.1 GCA_030860085.1 Bacteroidota bacterium
TTAGGCACTACGGATATTATTTTAAGTAATGGTATTACCGTAACCCTAAAACCCACCACCTTAAAAAATGACCAGGTATTGATGGATGCATGGCGCTGGGGCGGATATCATAAATTTGATTTGAGCGACAAATCAAACGCACAATATGCTGCTAATATAGTACAGGAAATGGGCGTAAAGGATATGTCATCTTCCGATCTTAAAAAATATCTTTCAGGAAAAACGGTGAACGTTTCTCCTTATTTGAATCAGCATGAAGAAGGGATAGAAGGAAGCAGCAGTGTAAAAGATTTTGAAACATTTTTACAACTGACATATTTATATTTTACCTCACCACGGAAAGATGAAAAACTTTTTAATTCTTTTGTAAAAAGAGAAAAAGGCTCCATACAATTTCTAAAACAGGACCCTGAATTGTTTTACCAGGATACATTGATGAAGATTGTGTATAAAAACAATCCCTGGGAAAGCATGTTGCCCACTGCAGAGGACTATGACAAATTACGTTTAGATAAAATTTCCTCCGCCTATAACCAGGTATTTGGAAACGCTCATGGCATGCACTTCACCTTTGTTGGAAATCTAGATGTGGATGCGGTTAAGCCTTTACTGGAAAAATACCTCGGCTCTTTACCCGCTTCGCCAAAAGAAAACATGTATAAGGATAATAAAATACGCCCCGTAAAAGGAGTTGTAAATGCCAATATTAAAAAAGGGAAAGAAAAGCAAAGCATGATAACATTGATGTTTACCGGGGAAGCAAAATATTCAAGGGAGGAAAATTTAAAGTTGAGAGCACTATTAGATGTATTGAATATACAGGTTACAGAAAAACTCAGGGAAGAAATGAGCGGGATTTATGGTGGTGGATTTAATGGTTCAATTGTAAAACGCCCCTATGAAAATTATACTATTACAGCAAGTATGCCTTGCGGGCCTGAAAATGTAGATAAGCTGACAACCGCTTTAATTAATATTATTAAAAATGCACAACAAAAAGGTGTTGCCGTGAAAGACCTGGAAAAGGTAAAAGAAACATGGAGAAAGCAATATAAAACTAATGTGCAAAATAATAATTACTGGTTAACTAATTTATCCAATGACTGGATTAATCGCCTAAATCCTGAAGATATGTTGAACTACGAAAAAAGAGTAGCTGCATTAACGGTTGAGGATCTTAAAAAAACAGCGCAGAAATATTTGAATCTAAATAATTACGTAAAGGCAGTGCTATATCCTGAAGGTGCAAAAATTGCTGAATCAAAACCAGCGAAGGCATTTTAACAACTATCTTCTTAAATATTGAAAGGCATCTTTTAGGTGGCCTTTTTCGTATTTCTTTTTGCATACGAGAATAAAATTTTTCTAACTAAAACTTACTTTTTGCCGCCGCTCAACTTATCAGTAAGTTTAGTGTTCTAAAATTTGTTGAATGAAATCTTTTATTACACTATTACTTTTAATGATCGTTTTTTCTCTGTCCGCGCAAAAAAATTCCTTAGAAACATTTAAAAACTGGAAACCAAGAAACATTGGGCCTGCAGGTATGAGCGGACGTGTTACAGCTATTGATGTGGTAATTAGCAATCCTGATGTATGGTATATTGGCGCCGCTTCCGGTGGTGTTTGGAAAACAGAAAATGCTGGTGCTAACTGGACTCCTGTGTTTGATGAGCAGCCTATTTTAAATATAGGTTCAATAGCTATTCAACAAACCAATCCTAACATAGTTTGGGTAGGTACAGGCGAAGGCAATCCACGCAACTCACTCAATATTGGTGAAGGAATGTATAAAAGCCTTGATGGTGGTAAAACATGGAAGCGAATGGGCCTGGAAAAAACAAGGAATATCCACCGCGTAATTATTGATCCTGCCAATTCCAACACAGTATATGTGGCCGCAATAGGCAATCCTTATGCAGAACATCCCGAGCGTGGAGTGTATAAAACAACGGACGGCGGCGAAACATGGAACCGCATTTTATTTACGAATAATGCCAGCGGTGCTGCAGAATTAGTAATGGACCCTTCCAATCCAAATAAATTGATAGCAGCTATGTGGCAACACCGTCGTACGCCCTATAGTTTTAAAAGTGGTGGTGCAGGCAGCGGCTTGTACATTACCATTGATGGAGGAAAAAACTGGAAAAAAATTACCAAAGATGATGGCTTACCTGCCGGTGAAATCGGGAGAATAGGTATTGCCATTGCCCGCAGCATGCCATCACGGGTGTATGCAAAAGTAGAGGCCACAAAAAATGGTTTGTACCAAAGTGATGATGGCGGTTACAAGTGGACGCTCATTAACAGCAAGCCGGAAGAAGTAACAGACCGCCCGTTTTATTACCAGGAAATATATGTTGACCCGCAAAATGAAAATCGTATTTATGATATTCATTCAACAGTAACTTTTAGCGAAGATGGTGGCCGTTCTTTTAAAACCATGCTTCCGTATTCAGGTATTCACCCGGATCATCATGCCTGGTGGATAAACCCGGAAGATCCAAATTTTATTATTGATGGAAACGATGGAGGCATCGGTATTTCGAGAGACCGTGGCAAAACATGGATTTTTGATGATAAGCTTCCTCTGGGACAATTTTATCATATCAATGTAGATAATGAAATACCATATAATGTAATGGGAGGATTGCAGGATAATGGAAGCTGGCATGGACCGGCTTATACATGGGTGAACGGTGGCATAAGAAATTATTTTTGGCAAAATGTAGGTGGCGGCGATGGCTTTGATGTAGTACCTGACCCTCACGACCCATCCTGGGTTTACTCTATGAGTCAGGGAGGAAATGTGGGAAGGGTAAATTATAAAACCGGTGAACGCTGGTTTATTAAACCGCCATTGATTGATACAACAAATAAATTTCGTTTTAACTGGAATGCGGCTATTGCTGTTGATCCGATTGATCCAAATACTATTTATTACGGAAGCAACTATTTACATAGAAGTACAAATAAAGGAGCAAGCTGGGAAATTATTTCCGGTGATCTGACTACAAACAATCCTGAATTTCAAAAGCAGGATGAAAACGGCGGCTTGACATTGGACATCACAGGCGCTGAAAATTTTACTACCATTCTTGCTATCACTCCTTCGTATAAAGAAAAAGGCGTGATTTGGGTTGGTACGGATGATGGTAATGTGCAGCTAACAAGAGATGCAGGAAAAACCTGGACAAACTTCCGCGGGAAAATTTCCGGGCTTCCCGTAGGTGCATGGATAGCACAGGTAAAAGCATCGCGTTACAATTCAGGCGAGGCCTTTGTTGTAGCGAATGATTATCGCCGTGGTGATTTTAAGCCATACATTTTTCGTACAACGGATTATGGAAGAACGTGGACCTCTGTGGTTAATGAAAATAAAGTAAAAGGTTATGCATTGAGTATGATACAGGACCCTGTTGAACCTAATCTTTTATTTGTTGGTACAGAGCAAGGGCTATGGGTAAGTGTTGATAACGGTTCTTCTTTTGAACAATGGAAAAATGGTTATCCTTCTGTTTCCACTTATGACCTTGTCATACAGGAACGTGAAGCAGACCTGGTGATCGGCACTTTTGGCCGTGCCCTTTGGGTGTTGGATGATATTCGTCCCCTGAGAAAGATGGCAGCAAACAGAGGTAATTTAACCAATAAAAAGCTTACTGCTTTCCCTGCGCCGGATGCCTACCTCGCCACCTACCGTGCTGCACCTGGTTATGAATGGAGTACGATGGGTTTGTATGAAGCAGAAAATAAAAGAAGAGGAGCGGCTGTTTCTTATTACGTTGCTCCATCTCTTATACCAGCAACAAAAGTTACACCGCAAGTAAGAATAGATCCACGTGATACTGCCCGCAAAAGAGTGATGGGTGAAGATATATCCCCGGTGGGTGAGAGCACTGGAGGAATGCAACAGCGTGATACAGCGCAGCGCAGCGCTTCAACACGAACTGATTCAGTGATGGTACGCATTTATAACGAAAAGAATGAACTGATACGAAACCTGAAATGGAAAGCCGATACAGGTTTTAACCGCCAGTGGTGGGGCATGGAAGAAAAAGGTGTTCGTAATCCCGGCACACCGAAGCCCCGTCCGGGTGCACCGGAGCCAGGTGGTTTTGCCGTGTTCCCCGGCACTTATAAAATTGTATTGGCATTAGGAAAAGAAATGGATTCAACCACGGTAACAATAAAAGATGATCCACGCATTAACCGTTCAAGAGATGTTATAGTAGCGCAACGAACTATGATAGATGGCTTGCGCAAAAATGCTTCTAAACTTACTGAAGCGATGGATCGTTTAACAGAATCAGAAGAAGCATTGACCAAAATGCAAACGCAATTGCGTGGGCTGGAAGGCAAAGAAATGGATTCATTACGCAAGGCAACAACGACCGTGCAGGATTCTATAAAAGCTATTCGTGGTTATATCAGTGGCAT
>JALZIY010000420.1 GCA_030860085.1 Bacteroidota bacterium
CATCGGAGCTTTCTTTGCTATCCGCAATGCAATACTTTCTTTTAATCCAAAAGCAATTGCACCTTACATAGCACCCATGACGCCCGAAAAAGTTTTGATGGCCTTATACAGCAAATCCACATGAAGGGTATTTACAGCCGTCGTTGTTGGTTAGATAATAAACTCCAGGAAGCAACGATCTATTTTAATGGTGGAGTGATCACGCAAATACAAAAAGGAAAACCTAACAGTTTTGAAAACATAGATAATGTTGGAGAATATGTGCTCATGCCCGGTGTGATTGATGCGCATGTTCATGTAAATGAACCGGGCAGAACGGATTGGGAAGGTTTTGATACGGCTACACAAGCCGCCGCCGCCGGGGGTATTACAACTATTGTTGACATGCCTTTAAATGCGAGTCCTGTTACCACAACAGTAAAAGCATTAAAAGAAAAATTGGCTGTAACTGAAGGAAAACTTCATGTAAACTGTGGTTTTTATGGCGGTCTTATTCCCGGAAATCAAAATGAATTAGAAGCATTAATAAAAAGGGGTGTGCTGGGTGTAAAAGCTTTTCTTACTCATTCAGGTATTGAAGAATTTCCAAATGTTGGCGAAAAGGAATTAAATGAAGCCATGCCAATCATTGCAAAATATAATTTGCCATTGCTTGTTCATTGCGAATTAACTGATGAAAACAATAATGCAGATTTATTTCTCCACCCAACAAGCTATGAAAGCTATTTGTCAAGCCGACCCAAATCATGGGAGAATAATGCCATTACTTTAATGATCAGCCTTTGCGAAAGGCATCATTGCAAAACACATATTGTTCATGTATCATCGGCTGAAGCATTAAGGCTGATTAAAAAGGCAAAAGAAACAGGGCTTAAATTAACGGCGGAAACTTGCCCACATTATATTTTTTTCAATGCAGAAATAATACCTGATTCATCTACGATATACAAATGCGCCCCACCCATTCGTGAAAAAATTAATAATGATCTGTTGAAAGATGCACTCAATGAAGGAATGCTTGATTTTATTGCATCCGATCATTCACCAGCCCCGCCAGGTATAAAAGAAATTGAAAGCGGTAATGTACAAAAAGCCTGGGGCGGTATTGCAGGATTACAATTTTTATTATCTGCCAGTTGGTCTTCTTTAAAAGAAATGATGCCTTTAGAAAAATTTATTCCATTGCTAACTGAAAAGCCTGCACAATTTTTACAAGTAGATAAACAAAAGGGATTTATTAAAGAAGGGCACGATGCAGATTTTACTATTTGGGCGCCTGAAGAAAATTTTATAGTAAAAGAAGAATCAATTTTTCACAAACACAAAATAAGTCCTTATGTTAGCCAACAGCTTTCGGGTGTTGTTCATCAGACAATAGTAAATGGCATCACAATATTCAGGGATAAAAAAATTGTTGAAACGAATACGAAACCTGGTAGAATACTATTATCTAAAATGTTTAGGGAGTATAAATAAATGTTTTGCAAACAACGAAGGAAATGTCATTAAGTCAAGGTTGTATTTTTTATTGCCTCGCACTTTAGTGCGAGGAGTAAAAAATTAAATAAAATTTTCTGAGCTTTAGCTCAACTGAGGCAAGTACTTGGGCTAAAGCCCACTGTACAATAATGCTATTCTTCCCTGTTCTAAAGAACAGGGCAATAGATATTTTAACTTACTGAAACTTGTAGCCTCTAAAGAAAAGAATTTGCCGAATTTAGGGAGCTATTAAAACACAAGAAATGGCTTTTGAGAAAGTAACTGAAATCATTAAAAACCCCCCGGCTTTTGCACAGTTTACTGATTTAGCGTCGGAAAGATTAGGGGGCAAAGTGCTCTATGCCACGGATGATTTTTTTGCAGAGAAAGAAAATCTCATTAAACCTGCCAGGGGCATTTTTATTGCAGATAAATACACAGACCATGGGAAATGGATGGACGGATGGGAGAGCCGGCGAAAGCGTACAGAAGGACATGACTGGTGTGTAATTGAACTGGCCACTACAGGGAGAATTAAAGGTTTTGATATTGACACCAATTTTTTTCTTGGAAATCATCCGCCGTTTGCTTCTATTGAAGCTGTAAATATTGATGATGCATCTACCATTAAAGACTGGACCGATGCATTGATTTGTTGGAAAGAAATTTTACCCACATCACACCTTGATCCGGGAAGCCAGAATTTTTATGAATCAAATAGCGATGAGGTTTACAGTCATGTGCGATTGCATATTTATCCTGATGGTGGTGTGGCGCGTTTAAAAGTATTCGGTGAAGTGTATAAAGATTGGACAAAGGTTAATGCTGATGAAGAAATTGATTTGGCAGCCGCTATTAATGGCGGCAAAGCATTGAAATGTAATGATATGTTTTTCAGCGCCATGATTAACCTCATAATGCCGGGCCGGGGAATAAATATGGGAGATGGCTGGGAGACAAAAAGAAACCGTACGCCAGGTAATTGTGACTGGGTTATTTTGAAGTTGGCTAAGCAAGGTTATATCGAAAGAATAATTGTTGACACTCATCATTTTAAAGGCAATTATCCCGACAGTTGTTCAATAGAAACTTGTGTAAGTGATAATGACGATGAAGTATTAAATAATAAAGTTCTATGGCAAACTATTTTGCCACCGCAGAAATTAATGGCCGATAATGAACATGAATTTCAAAAAGAAATAATTTATACGGAAAAATCTTCGCATGTTCGCTTAAATATTTTTCCAGATGGCGGTGTGAGCAGGTTACGATTATTTGGAAAGCTAAAGGACTATTGATGTTTGACATTGCCATTTATATCTTTCTCGGTATTATTTTGTTAATGCTTTTATTGCTAACGTATTATTTTCCTTCCCTTTCGAAAATAAAAAACCATGATGTAGGGGATGCGAAAGCCACAGATAAAAAAGAAGAAGAGCTATCAAATTTCCAGGGATTTATTTATGCTTCTATTGTCCTGATCATAATTGCACTTTTAATACATACTTATTTTGTCGTAAGAGACTCACCACGGGAAGGTCATTTAACAGAATGGCTAAATATTGTCGTGCGGCTGATGCATGTCACTTTCGGGATAGCATGGATAGGCGCTTCGTTTTATTTTGTTTTTTTAGAGAATGCACTGAACAGAACAAAAAACGTTCGTGATGAATTGGCAGGTAATCTTTGGGCCATTCATGGGGGTGGCTTCTATTACCTGGAGAAATATAAGGTGGCGCCCCAAACAATTCCGAAAGAATTACACTGGTTCAAATACGAGGCTTACTTTACCTGGCTGTCTGGATTTTGTCTTTTGTTTATTGTTTATTATTTCAATGCAAAAGGTTTTTTAATTGATCCAAATATTATGAAGCTAACACCTGCTGTTGCAATAAGTATTGGTATTGGCTCATTAATAGCCGGTTGGTTTATTTATGATCTGTTATGCAAATCACCCATTTCAAAAAACGGGTTTCTTTTTGCATTAACAGGATTTATCATTGCAACAGGTTTTGCTTTTTTCTACACCCAGGTTTTTAGCGCCCGTGCTGCTTATATTCACTTCGGTGCATTGCTTGGGACTTTAATGGCAGCAAATGTTTTTTTTGTTATCATCCCTTCGCAAAAAGCAATGGTGAAGGCAGCCAAACAAGGTAAGGCCTTAGACCCAACACTTGGAGAAAACGCAGGCTTCCGCTCGTTGCATAACAACTATCTTACGCTTCCGGTTTTGTTTGTAATGATCAGCAATCATTTCCCAAGCACCTTTGGTTATCAATACCCCTGGTTGCTTTTAGCCATAATATCTTTAGGCACGGCAGGTGTAAAACATTATTTAAATTTAAAGGAGAAAGGACAATTTAATGTTTGGGTGCTGCCAGTTTCTATTGTGCTTTTATTGGGCGCAGCTTTTATTTCTGCACCTCAAAAAAATCCAAATGCCTGTAAACCCGATGTGAGCATGGCAGAAGTGTATAATATTGTGCAGACCAGGTGTATAAGTTGTCATTCTGCAAAGCCAACGGATGAAACAGTTTCTGCTCCTCCCAATGGAATATCTTACGAAACACCGCAAGCAATAGCCACTCTTAAAAATGAAATTATGCAACGCGTTGTTGTTACCAGGACAATGCCGCAGAACAATAAAACGGGAATGACAGAAGAAGAAAGAGATTTAATAAGGTGTTGGATTGAACAAGGCGCATCCACTAAGTAAGAATATGACATTAATAGAATTTAATAAGTTGGAAAAAGAGGTTGCTTTTAAAGAGTTGATGAAATGTTGTGGATCTTTTAAGTGGGCTTCGTTAATGATCAAAAATTTTCCATTTGAATCAGAAAAAGATATATTAAGTAAGGCCTCACAAATATGGAATGAAGAATGTAGAAAAGAAGATTGGTTGGAAGCATTTATGCATCATCCTAAGATAGGAGATTTAAAAAGCCTGGAAAAAAAGTTTGCAGCAACAAAAGAATGGACAGGTGCCGAACAAGCTGGAGTGAAAAAAACAAATGAAAAAATTATTAAAGAGTTAGCAAAAGGAAATAATAATTATGAAGAAAAATTTCACTTAATATTTATTGTTTGTGCTACCGGTAAATCTGCAGAAGAAATGCTGCGGTTATTAGAAGACAGGTTGCAAAATAACTATGAAGATGAGTTATTGATATCAATGAATGAACAAAACAAGATCACCCAGATACGGTTACAAAAATTAATTACATGAGCACCATAACTACGCATATTTTAGATACATCCATTGGGAAGCCGGCAGAAGGCATCACTGTTATTTTATTCCGCGGCGGAAACGATGAATGGGAAGAAATTGCAAGAACAAAGACCAATGC
>JALZIY010000421.1 GCA_030860085.1 Bacteroidota bacterium
CAAATAAAGAGTTGAATTTTAGCTCCAACCCCTTTGCCATTTTATTGAAAAGCGATCCCGATCTGGCGATAGACAGAAGCTATTACAAATACAGACCATTAAGGAAAACAAATTTTTCCTTTGGCCTTAAACTCGATACTTCATACCGCTTCAATGGTTTTTCATCCGGCATTAAATATGCCTTGATTGATAAAAGAGACAGCTCCACTTCTAAATTACTTTTTGAAAATTTACGTAACGACAGCCTGGGAAATGAAGTTGATGAGCTGCAAGTAAAGTTAGTTACATACGCAAAAGATAATTACCCTGTTATTGCTGAAAGAAAAAAATTCAATGCAAAAATAAATGATTTCTTATATAAGGATATTCCATTCAATAAACTCGATACTGCCATTCAGAAAGCAGTAATGCAGATAATTGGAGAAGATGAAGATGCTTATCCTCATGTTGTTACGATAGTGCGGCAAAATCCTGGTTCCAATATTTTCGCAGAGCAGAGAAAGCAGTACAATATTTATAGAAATGAAATTAAGAACGCCCTGTTATGGACAATCGGGGTTAGCGATACCACTTACAAAGACGAGTTTATCTTTTCGAATATTTTAATAATACAGAGCTGGTAAAGGGATTTGGCAAACCAAAACCCGGCTCTAACTGGGAGTTTAATATAAAAGCTGCTATTAACTTTATTGATGATAAGCTTAATAAAGGACGGGATTTAAAACGCACCTTATTAAATTTTGAACCGGGCGTTAACTGGGTTATCAGGAATAAAAAGAACGATCATTCTTTTTTCGAACTCAAATTTAGCGGCAGTTATTTACACAATTTCAGCACATTGTATGCTAAGGAAAGAAGAGACAGCCTTACACTTAATATGACTATCCGTGTGCGGGTCATCAGCGACATCTGGGTTCCTCTTGAAATTAAGTATGATCCAAAATCCGGCAATGTTTTTGGATTTCTTAATGTAAGAGCAAATTTTAAAGCTTTAGGTAAGTTAACTAAGGATTTATTGTGATGCTTTCTCTTTCATGCATGGGCTAAAGGTGTGCTGATAAAAGATATGGCGCACATGCTCAGATTGTGTATTAGTTGAAGTGAGGTTATGGAGACAAAAGCTTAATCATTTATCCAATTCAATCTTTACAATATCTGAATGACTAAACTTTTCATTAGGAAGTAACTCCAGAACCGATGCATTAAAAACCTTATGCTTTTTCAACACTTTGCCGTCTTTCAAAAACACTTTTACCATTTGATAACCCATCCCTGATTCAGGAAGATTCACCAACTGGCAAACAAATTTTTCCGGTAATTCAATTCTTAATATCATGGTTGTTGAAGATCGCTGTAGTGGGTTTCCTTTTTAAAAGTACCAAAAGATGTTCCATTTTCAAACAGGCATTCTATTCCTCCACCACGTTTGCCCATCGCCGTGGTTCGTGTCCTCACGAACCTTTACATTAAAACTCTTCTCTCAAATCTTTTAACCATAAAAATTCTTTAATTCCTAATTCATAATATCTTGCTGAGGAATATTTATAGTGAAAGGGATCGTTTACAAGCTTCCATTTCCCTCTTAAAGGATTGTAATGAATATAATCCAGCTTCTGAAATGCTACTTCTTTTGTATATATGGGTATAGCTAAAGAATCTCTTTGCCAAAACTCATATTGTTTATTAGCTGCATCTACTTTGTAAACCGAAAGGCTTTGTTCACTATCCTTTTGCAATATCTTTTTAAACTCATGAGCAGTATGTTTCAGAAAAGAACCTTGTGTTGTTTCCTTTCCGTTTGATTCTTTAATCCGCCAGATTAAATGAATATGATTTGGCATAACAACAAATGCAAAAACATCAATTTTACCTTTGTCGGTTAAGTATTGTAGTGAATTTGTAATTACATTTTTGTATTTATCATTATGTAATAAATATTTCCAACTGTTTATAGTTGCTGTCCAAAAAAATATCTCACCAATTTCAAGATATGATTTTCTTCTATGGTACTTTAGTTCATGCAACATTCAAAATTAAAATAAGTCAGGTTCGTGAGGACACGAACCATGGCGATTTGAAAATTATCATGGCAAAAGCTAGGAGCAACTAAAAAAGTCAGTTATAAAACCATTGATTTTTTTTGAAAAAAATAAAAAGTCAGAAGAATGAACTATTCTAATTCACCCGCTTCTTTTAGCATGTCAATATATTGTTGCTCTTTAAAAGGGCAATCTAAAAACCGCTCGGCAATTTTTGAATCTATAAACTTCAATTGCTGTTTTATTTTATTCATTAGGCGGGGGCCATAATCATTCGACTTGGCTCCATGGCTCAAATACGTATAAATATCAGAACGCTTTCCATTATAAATAAAATAGAAATAAC
Organism: Bacteroidota bacterium; assembly: GCA_030860085.1. GTDB lineage: Bacteria > Bacteroidota > Bacteroidia > Chitinophagales > Chitinophagaceae > Flavisolibacter. The sequence continues at coordinate 2,386 of JALZIY010000421.1, forward strand.
TATGGTGAGACTTTTGTTTGGGAGAATCTTTTTCAAAACCTTTAGCCAATAATGCCTTTTCAATATCCTTAACTGATCGTACTTTCATTCTTATTTTATTTCGTCAATAAGTGCGGCAAGCTTTTTCTTTATTTCCTTCGCCTTTTTAGTAAGGTTATTATCATCCTCGTTATAAATATTTTGTATCAGCGAAATAAAAGCAAATTGAAAAGCCTCGTCTGCTTCATTACGGTCCTTATCCCAAACCGTGATGTTTAATTCTGGATAAGAAATATAATACAGCTTTTCTTCTTCTTCAAAACTAACATCAGCAGTCATCGCTTCTTTTAGTATTACTTCAGTTCCATCGTAGCGTATTTTAGAAAGTTGCAATGGATAATCGGCCCGTACCATTTTTTCTGAAGCCAGAAGTTTTTTTATTTTAAGTCTTGGCCCAAACAGATCAATTTCCCCATCAGTAGTTACATAAATTTTGTACAAAGCCTCCGAAGTAGAAGCTTTTACAGAAGGCGGCATTAATTTATTAGCAACCTCCTTGGAGATTGGTTTAAAAGATTTTTTCAGATCGTTGAAAGAACGTCCGTATTTGAATTTATAACGGGTAGGGTTAAACAAGGTTTTTTCTAACGGTCTAAAAATGCCTGCCCGCTCTTCACTGCTGAATTTTTTTTCAAATCTTTTTACTGTTTTCGGGTCATTCAAATTACTGTAAAAAATATCATCTTCGTAAGACTTGAAAATTTCTTTTTTTAACTTGATTGGTTCCTTTAAATAAGAAAATGATGAAGAACTTGTAATAGAATTTGGAGATATAGCCGCTTCAAAGCTGGCAAACTTT
>JALZIY010000438.1 GCA_030860085.1 Bacteroidota bacterium
GGTCAGGCGATCAGCGGGGTGTACTTTTTACTGTTGAATATGGAAAGTATTTTAGAAAAAGATGTGAGGTTTCAGGAGGTTTTTATACTACTATCCATTCCAACGAAACGCTGTTGCTTCTTCATTATCCAAACACAGAAACGATTGATGCATCTTACAGATCAACAACAGCAGGCTTACAATTCAATACAGTTTTGAGTTTTGCCCCGGTCCGCTCCAAACATCATGAAGTTAAAATAGGTGCAGGTGGATTGTTTCGTTATCAGTCTGATTCTTATTCTTCAAATGGTATTTATTTTCCACCTTCTAATAATTTTCCTGAACCCTTTTTCACTTTTAGAAATAATAGTAAACAAAATACTTTTAATGCTGGTTATATAGTGCAAGTTGGTTATGCCTATACATTCAAAAACAATATTCTGCTTGGGATAAAAGCTGGTTTTCAAAATGATACCAACGCAGATGTATTAACCAACTACGGTTTTCGAATAGGTAAGCGGTTTTAATCTTAACTGGCAGCCTATCCTAAATCCCCGTCCGACAGGATCATCCGGGCGGGCTTCCCGGTGGGAAGGACTTTGCTCTTGCACAGAGGCCAGCTTAATCAATCATAAAAAAGGACTTAACCTTTTCTGATAGTTGAGTGCTTTTTAATTTATTATAAACATCGTTGACAGGCTGGCCTTGTGCATGGGTCTCCTTCCCACCGGGAAGGCCGGGATGGGCCGGTCTCACGGCAACGGATCGTATCCACTTCCACCCCAGGGTTGACAACGAAGCAATCTTTTAGTGGTAAGCCAGAAGCCTTTAAACAATCCATATTTCTGAAAAGCCTGTAAACCATATTGCGAACAAGTGGGTGTAAAGCGGCAGGTAGGCGGGAGCATTGGCGATATAAATCTCCTGTAAAATTTAATGAGCCAGATAAAAGGCAAGCCCAATACGTAAGAGAAAGATTTCAATTCATTAAATTTTTTGTTGCAGTTGCAAAAGAACAATGGCTATTTTTTCTTTTATCAATAAATATTCCGGCAGTTCTTTCCCTGTGTAAATAAAAAAAACCTGTAGGTAATATCCTTTTTCTTTTAACATGTTTTGTAAAGGCAATTTTTGAAGCCTGTAAGCTTCACGCATCAGCCTTTTTATACGATTGCGATCTACTGCTTTTTTAAAATGACGTTTACTTACACCTACTCCAACTTTGAGAAAAGTTTTCTCTTTACTTTCTTCTAAAGCTTCAGAATGACGATCCCTATCAAAAAAATAAAAAACACGTAAAGGAGAAACATTAAAAACCATCCCTTCCTTGAAAAGGCATTCAATTTCTTTGCGCTTTTTTATTCGTTCTCTTTTATTGAGTGTAAACTGTTTAATGCTATTTTTTATCAAAAATAAAAAAGCCCCGTCCATTTGCAGGAAGCGGGGTAATAAATTTTGTCAGGCTGATGTTTCGGCAAGCTCTACATGACAAGCCGAAGCCTGTTTTATTTATTTGCTATCTATTTCAAGTTGCTTTCGTCTGAAACACTTAGTTTATGTCGTCCTTTTGCCCGGCGGCTGGCTAATACTTTTCTGCCGTTGGCAGATTGCATGCGTTTACGAAAACCATGTACGGTTTTGCGACGTTTATTATGCGGCTGAAATGTGCGTTTCATTTTTTAAGTTTTTTTCACGTTACTAAATAACCTGTGGAGAGCCAGGTTTGTTCCAGTTACCACAGGTCCCACACCCGTTGGTATTTTGTGAAAGGACGGCGAAGGTAGGGGAGAATGGCAGATTTTCGCTTGCAGATGGTAGATTTTTTGGTAACCGGATGTTAAAGGGTTTATGGAACGGTGTCGATAAGTTTATCCTGAAATCTTCTGATGTAAAAATTAATAGCATTAATTCCTTTCTTTGATGTCGAAAACTAAATGTTTCTCAAACAAATTGTACAATCACCATGAATAATAATCTGAATAATAAAGTGGCCTATATAACCGGCGGTAGCAAAGGAATAGGATATGGAATAGCAAAAGCTTTACTGGAAAAGGGTATGAGAGTTGCCATAACCAGCCGCAGCCAGTCAGCCGCAAAAGAGGCTGCCGCATCTTTAGGCAATGATGCTTCAAAACTGCTGGCATTGGAATCGGATGTTAGCTCCCTAACTTCTGAGCAAAAAGCGGTAAAGGATGTAATTGATCATTTTGGTCAATTAGATGTGTTGGTTGCCAACGCAGGTGTTGGTCATTTTGCCTCTATAGAAAGCTTAACCGAGGAAGACTGGAAAAGCACAATCGATACAAACCTTACCGGGGTGTTCAATAGTGTTAAGGCAAGTATTGAGGCGTTAAAACAATCAAAGGGTTATATCATTACCATTGCAAGCCTTGCAGGTACCAATTTTTTTGAAACTGCTTCGGCGTATAATGCTTCTAAATTCGGACTGGTTGGTTTTACGCAGGCCGTAATGCTTGACTTGCGCAAATACGGTATTAAGGTCACGACTATTATGCCCGGGTCGGTTGCCACTGAGTTTAATGATCATGTTCCCTCAGATGCGGATGCCTTGAAAATTCAACCGGAAGACATTGGTAAACTGGTAATAGATCTTTTAACCATGCATCCGAGAACTTTACCGAGTAAAATAGAAGTAAGACCATCTTTGCCGGGTAAATAAATATTTTCTTTTAATTTTTATAAACTTATTCTCCTGCTTTTTGTAAAGCAAGCATTTAAATATTTTCGGACAGCCGGAACTTTAAATTATTTACAAAGTCATCAAGCAAAGGTTTTATGAGTGATATTAAACCTTTCGTTTTTGCTTCTATTAAAACTCCTACTACTCCTTTGTAGGCAATCCTTTCGGCTTCTGCAAACTGCTTGCCCAGTTTCTCATCAATGAGTAATAGTCAGCGTTTAATTCTTTTGCAAGTGTCTGCTTCACCGCGATCAAGGTGTTCGCTTAATGCCTCTATGAATTGTAAATCCTTTGCCTGGCACACATTATATTTATCCCGATCTTTTAGAAAAGAAATATTATAACCAAAAGAGGTCAACGTATTTAGTTCGGCAGCCACAGTAACAGGGATAAATATCTGTCCGTATAATTTATGAAGCAGATGTATATGACTGATGTGTAATAATGCCGTAATTGGGGAAGTGTCAGCTACAACTATCATTAAAGATTACAGGAGTGATTCATCATAATGAAGTGCGATTTTCCGGCTATCGAGTTCTTTCATAAAATCGAGCCAGTGCAAGCCTGCCAGTGCAGCAGCTTTGCGAAGGGATAATCTTTCCTTTTCAAAAAGCATTACGGCAATTTCCAACTTAAATTCCTGTTCGCTATACCCACTTGCTTTAATATATAAGTCTTCAATAAGTAGCATACAAACTCATTTCAATAAAGATAAAACTAATTTTTGTCAGCCCTAAGTCTTTACTGCTTTAGTATTGAATATTGAAAAGCTCACGAATTTATCATCATAATCATCGGGATTCCATTACGACAAAATTGGACTACAAAACACTTCAAAAGAAAATAAGCACACTTCCAAAATGCTCCATAGAATTACCAACCGTAAAAGTGAGTGACACAAGAGAAGATGATAGTAGCAATGCTGCTTAGTACCAATTCACTCCCTTGCGCTAAATGTATCTCCCTGGTTAATGTCGCCGGTATCGTAGCCTTTTTTAAACCAATGCATACGCTGGGCAGACGTACCATGAGTAAATGATTCAGGTGAAACACGGCCTTGCGTTAAGCGGTCATCGCCAATGGCATTGGCTGCATTAAGCGCTTCTTCAAAATCGCCGGGTTCCAAAACCGGGTGCCCGTTAATGGTTTTGCCTTTCATATAATGTGCCCATACGCCGGCTAAAAAATCTGCCTGGAGTTCGAGGCGTACAGAATATTGATTGTATTCCTCCTGGCTAACCTGGCCACGCATTCGCGCCACCTTTTCAGAAGTGCCACTAAGGGTTTGAATATGATGCCCTACTTCATGCGCTATTACGTAAGCCATAGCAAAATCGCCGGATGCACCAAATTTGGTTTCAAGATCGTTGTAAAAAGAAAGGTCAATATATAATTGCTGATCGGCAGGACAATAAAACGGGCCGGAGGCAGCGCTTGCATTTCCACAACCAGATTGAACTGCATCGCGGAAAAGTACCAGCGTCGGTTCTGGATAATTTTGCCCGGATTTTTGATAGACTTCATTCCATACATCTTCAGTATAACCCAATACTGTTTTTACAAACTGCCCGCGTTCATCGTCTGCTGCCTTTTCTTCCGGTGAAAGCTCCCTGCTGTTTTGTACGCCCGGGATCTGTGGCAGTTGAGAAGTATCCACATCTCCACCAATTAAAAAATTGAGTACTAAAACAATGACCCCGATGATACCACCACCCACGGCTACTTGTCCACCTGACACACCACGACGGTCATCTACATTGCTACTTTGCCTGCCACCTTTCCAAAGCATAATTTAAAGTTTATAGAAGTGTATAAAAAAACGTGCCTGATTAAAAAGAATTGAGGATGGAAAACGGGAGAATTGAAAATTTATGATCTGATTTTGTCTTTTGATACCTGATGTTTCGTTCACTTCGCCATAGTTGCCCAATGA
>JALZIY010000445.1 GCA_030860085.1 Bacteroidota bacterium
TTAGCAGGCGAGCAAAGTAAAAAAGGCACACCTACAATGGGTGGCATTATTATCATACTGGCTATTTTAATACCAACATTGTTATTGGCTAACCTGGGCAAAGTATATATACGCGTGATGATATTAAGTACGATTTGGTTAGGTGTAATTGGATTTATAGATGATTATCTAAAGATGCGTGCCAAAAAATTAGCACTGGAAAAAGGAGAGAAGTATAAAAAAGGAGATGCAGATGGGCTGGCGGCGAAATTTAAAATATTTGGACAGGTAGTACTAGGAATCATTATTGGCGCTACCCTTTATTTTAATGACAACGTAAAAACATGGCGTGAATACCAGGGTACACCAAGAGCAGGAGATTCCACTGTTTTTTCAAGAGTGGTTAATGGACAAATAAAATATTTTGTTGAAGCAAAAGTGCCTATTACCACCATTCCTTTTGTAAAAACACATGAATTTAACTACTCCAAATTATTGCCCGCATCGTTAAGAGATTATACCTGGCTATTATATATACTGATAGTCATTTTTATTATTACGGCTGTTTCCAATGGTACTAATATAACAGATGGTTTGGATGGTTTAGCAACAGGTACTTCCGCCATAATTGGTATTTGCCTGGGTGTGTTTGCGTATGCGAGCGGAAGCCTGTTGTTTGCAGATTATTTGAACATAATGTATATACCCAATCTTGGCGAATTGTCAATTTTCATTGGTGCGATGGTTGGTGCCTGTGTTGGTTTTTTGTGGTATAACTCATATCCGGCACAGGTTTTCATGGGTGATACCGGAAGTTTAATGCTTGGGGGAATTATAGCAGCATTAGCCTTTATAGTGCACAAGGAATTATTGATCCCCATTTTTTGCGGGGTCTTTTTAGTAGAGAATTTAAGCGTGATGATACAGGTGGGGTATTTTAAATACACCAAAAGAAAGTATGGTGAGGGCAGGCGTGTTTTTTTAATGAGCCCGCTGCATCATCATTATCAAAAATTAGGGTATCATGAATCAAAAATTGCTACACGATTTTGGATAGTAACAATATTGTGTGTGATCATGTCGATTGTAACATTAAAATTGAGATAAAACTAAAGTTGAGAATGTTAGAGATGATAGGCTCTATAAGTTGAAAAATAATTTAAGCCCGAACAAGGCGAGGCTATTGTTGAAAAACCACTGGCCGAATTAGCCTGTGAAAACCAGAACTCAGATTGAATAGCAAAAAATTGCAATGCAGATGAAAAACCACACTCCGTACTTTTTAGAAAATGAATTATTAGATAATATGTCAAACCAAAGATTGAAACAAGTTTTTGGATTGGCCCTTGCCGAATTTAGAAGAAGGAATTGGATGAGATAATGAGTAAACGATTGGTCATATTAGGTGGAGGTGAGAGTGGAGTAGGAGTTGCTTTGCTGGGAAAGCAAAAGGGCTATGATGTTTTTTTATTTGATGAATGTTCTTTGAAAGAAGGTTATCGCAGCGAATTATTGCGGACTGGGATTGCCTTTGCAGAAAAAGAAGCTGATGAAGAAATGATCTTAAATGCTGATGAAGTGGTAAAAAGCCCGGGCATACCGGAAACAAACAGTTGGGTAAAAAAAATCAGATCGCAAGGCATAGCAATCATTAGTGAAATAGAATTTGCTTATCGCTACAAAGGCTATAGTAAAATCATTGCTATTACAGGTAGCAACGGTAAATCAACAACAACTGCAATGACCTTTCACATTTGCAACCATGCAGGTCTGAACTGTGCATTGGTAGGCAATATTGGTTATTCATTTGCCAAACAGATAGCAGAAAACCCAAAAGATGTATATGTAATCGAGATTAGTTCCTTTCAGTTAGATGATATTGTAACATTCAGACCCAATGTATCGATACTAATAAATATTACAGAAGACCATTTGGATAGATATGATTACCATTTTGAAAAATATATCAGCAGCAAATTCCGGATAGCGATGAATCAGACTTCAGAAGACGAGTTTATCTATAACATGGATGACGAAATAATTATAAACCATCTCGCTAAATATAAAATATCAGCCAACCAAATACCAATCAGTATGAAGCAGGAAGTAAAGTACGGAGCATATATAAAAGATGATGAGATGCATGTAAATCTGGGCCAGGAACATATATCTATGAGCGTATTTGATTTTGTATTAAAAGGAAAACACAATCAATACAATACGATGGCAGCATGTGTGGCAACGTTAACGATTGGCATTCGCAAAAATAAAATTCGCGAAGCAATACTATCCTTCCAGGGTTTAGAACACCGTATGGAAAAAGTTTTGACGATACGAGGTGTTGACTTTATTAACGACAGCAAGTCAACTAATATTAACTCTGCCTGGTATGCGTTGGAAAGTATGACAAAGCCAACTGTGTTGATTTTGGGTGGAATTGACAAAGGAAATGATTATACATTGATAAAAGAGTTAGTGAAAGAAAAAGTAAAAGCTATTGTGTGCATGGGTGTTGATAATAGCAAAATTCACGAGGCATTTGACGGTGAAATAAAATTGATAGACACAGGCAGCGCCGAAAATGCCGTACAAACCGCATTCAGTTTATCCACTGTTGGCGATGTTGTTTTGCTTAGCCCGGCTTGCGCCTCTTTTGATCTGTTTAATAATTATGAAGACAGGGGAACACAATTTAAAGAGGCAGTTAAAAATTTGTAACGAATAGTAAACATAGATAGTTGAAATAAATGACAGAAGCTTATAACATACAAAATTCTATTAGAGGAATTAGGTCAAATACAAAAGGCGACCGGGTTATATGGGGTACCGTTTTATTGCTGGTACTTGCATCTTTGTTAGTAGTCTATAGTGCAACCGGATCACTGGCGTATAAATTATATAAAGGCAATACAGAGATATATCTTTTCAAGCAGGTTGCCTTTATTGTAATTGGTTTTTGTGTTATCTATTTTGCCCACAGGGTTAACTATACTATCTATTCAAAACTTGCCAAAATTCTCTTCCTGCTTTGCATACCTCTATTGATTTATACATTGTTTTTCGGTGTTACTTTAAATGAAGGCAGCCGCTGGATCAAACTTCCCATTATTAATATGACCATGCAAACTTCTGATTTGGCGAAGCTTGGTTTATTCATGTTCCTTGCCCGGTTACTTAGTCGAAAACAAAAGAATATAAAGGATTTTAAAAAAGGTTTTTTACCTGTGATCGTTCCTATTGCCATTACTTGTTTATTAATTGCACCTGCTAATTTATCCACTGCCTTATTATTGGGTGCAAGTTGCATGGTCTTACTTTTTATTGGCAGGGTCAGCACAAAGCATTTGTTATTATCAATTGGCACAGCATTGATTCCTGTTGTGTTTCTTATAATGGCAGCAGTAATAAATCATAAAACAAACGGTGAAGAAGAAGTTGCAGGTTCGAAAGAAAAATCATCTAAAATTACAGCACGGGTAACAACTTGGATAAGCCGCGTTGAACAATTTATTTATGGTGGCAAGGAAGCCGACAATGATAATATGTATCAAACCAACCAGGCTAAGATTGCCATTGCAAAAGGCGGTTTAACGGGGGTTGGGCCGGGTAACAGCGAGCAAAGAAATTTTTTACCACAAGCCTATAATGATTTTATTTATGCCATCATTATTGAAGAATACGGATTGATGGGCGGTGCATTCATTATATTTATTTACCTCGTTTTTTTATTCAGAAGCATAAGATTGTTTAAGCGTTGTCCATATGCTTTTGGTGCCTTCCTGGCAATAGGCTTAAGTTTTACACTAGTGCTTCAGGCCATGGCAAATATGGCTGTGAATGTGAATTTGTTTCCTGTAACAGGTGTAACGCTTCCATTAGTAAGCATGGGGGGCAGCAGCTTTTTATTCACCTGTTTATCTATAGGAATTATTTTAAGCGTGTCAAGAAATGTAGAGCAATTAGAAGGTAATAGAAAAAAAGCAGAGCATGATAAAAAGGAAGAAATACCTGAAGATATAGAAGAATTGGAAAATGTGGAAGAGGCATTAGAAGCGTAATTATTTTAAAAATGAATGGAAAGGAAGAGGATAATATAAAAGAAGGCTCCTCTTTGAAAGGGCGAAGGGGCAAGCGCATAATCATTGCCGGTGGAGGTACGGGTGGACATATTTTTCCTGCTGTTGCCATTTCCAATGCTTTAAAAAAAGTGGATGCAGATAATGAAATTTTGTTTGTAGGTGCAAAGGGTAAAATGGAAATGGAAAAAGTGCCACAGGCAGGATATAAAATCGTGGGGCTGGATATAACAGGGTTTAACAGAAGTTCTTTGATAAAAAATATTGGTTTGCCTTATAAGTTGGCAAAAAGTTTTTTACAGGTACGCCG
>JALZIY010000464.1 GCA_030860085.1 Bacteroidota bacterium
ATCGCAGATGGCCTGCAGATCTTTTTTTCTAAATGTGGTTCCTGTAGGGTTCTGAGGTGAGCATAGTGAAAGAAAACTCGCTTCTTTAATATATGGCCTTATCTCATCTGCCGTAAGCATAAAATTACTTTCAGCCTTGGCCTCTATAATAATATGCTCTCCATCTACAAAATGCGTATAATGATTATTATTCCATGATGGCACGGCATAGATTATTTTATCTCCTTTATCGCAAACTGCACGGAACAATGCATAAATCAGTGGGCGTCCGCCGGACGCGACTAATATTTCGCTTGCATCATAGTCTAATCCCTGGAATGTTGAAACAAAATGCTTAATAGATTGGCGCAAATCGAGATTGCCTTCACCTAACGGGTAATTAGTAAAATGCTGGCGGTATGCTTCTACAATTGCATCTTCCAATTCCTGCGGAATAGGAAAAATATGTGGATCGAAATCACCCACCGTAAAATTATAAATGTGCTCACCCTGCCGGATGCGCTCCTTGATTTCGCCACCCAATTTTACGATCTCAGAACCTATCAATGTTTCGGAAAGATGCGAAAGTTTCATTGCCAAAAGCGATTTGGGCAAATGTAATGGGAATGATTTAGATATGATATTATTTATAGCAATGCTCTTGCACCTTGTTTATCTGGGCAATACTTACCTGGTGATGCTTCAGCTAATGATGGCGAAAATATTTAAAATATTTTATGGAATTTTTTTAGGTAGGCATCTTACCCTAAACCACAGCCATGAAAAAGATTTTTATAATTGTAAGCATTTGTTTCTCTGCAGATTTAACCCAGGCACAAACTATAGAAAAGGCAACTCCACCACCACCACCACCTGCCCCTGTACATCCATTATTTACAATACCACCAGCACCTCCAGAGCCATCCCATCCATTATTATTAAAAACCCCACCAGCTGTAAAAGAAGTGAAACACGCAAAACCTCCAGCGCCTCCGATTCCTCCTGCAAAAAAATCAAAAGAAATAACTCTTACGTGAAATTGTCTTTAATGAAGATGAATTTATTATAGAGCTTGCGAATTTCATAGCGCATATATTCATTGCTGTAAAAATCTAAAACCGTGTCAGAATTGAAAATCAGGTCGCCGATTGTTCTGTGTGTATTTATCAGACAAGAGAAAATAATGTTGGTGTCAACAATTATTTTCTTCATTTGATGAGTCGTTTACGGTTCTTCTTCCACCAACCTTTTTTTACTTCACGGGCAAGTTTGTCCACCTGTTCCTGTGTTGCCGTAGAGTTAGCCGTAGCCTCTTTATAGGTTAAATAGTCCACAAGCCTTTGTAGTCCGGTAGTGTCCACCGAAGCGGGTAGGCGGATGATAACTTCACGGGCTGTTCTTTCTATCTGCATAATAAATAGTAGCTGCTTTTCTTTAATAAAGATAGGGCAATTGCCAAACTTGCTTAGTCAAACGAGAGCTAAAAAATAGGGTTTAATGTTGGACAATTGGCGTTGTTGGAGTATTGCGTCATTCTATAAAAAAAATTTTATTTACTACTTAACGAATGCAATGAATCATCATTTTGGAAAGAATGCAAGATTGTTGAAAATAAACTTTGGGATAAATGAAATCCTCAGCGAAGACGGTAAGACCAGCTGGGTATTTACTCTCGCCTCAAGCTATGTTCGGAAATGATTAATGACTTTGTTCATGTATTTAGCACTTCAGGCGCTATATTCCGAACCCCTGTTAGTGATGCTTTTTTTCGGCAGTTTGGGAAAGCCTGATTTTTTCAGCTTTTCATTTGCTTTGGCTAACTTCTCTGGGAAGAGTACAACGTTGTCGTACTTGTCTAACGAAGGGTCAATGCGAACAGCTGGTACTTTCTTTTCGTTTATTTCATGCATAGTCTTCATAAGCCAAATTTACTGGTTTTTTCGGCGTGCAGCAAATGCCTGGTAGGCCTTACCCTTTTCGTACCATTCCCATTCACTTTGATGTTCACCCATGATATCAAAATCGGCCTGTACGATGTCAAAATATTTATTGATTCCTGAGCGGTAAAGTCTCGTTCGTGCTTCGGTGCTGCCTGTTGCGTAAACCCAGGCGTCTGGGTATTTGCCTGCAAAAGCATAGATGGCAGCTACAACGGTTGCAAGTACCTTTTCAGAGTCGCCATTATCAGTTACAGTCC
>JALZIY010000053.1 GCA_030860085.1 Bacteroidota bacterium
ATTAAGTTCCTCTAACTGCTTTTCATCAATAGATGAAGGCGCATCCAGCATTACATCCCGTCCGCTATTATTTTTGGAAAGGCAAAATCTGCTTTAAAAAAAGTGGCATTTTTAATTGCATATAAAAAATCTATGCAATCTTTTGCAATAAAGTGAGACGTTTATAAATACTGTTTTCTATTTCTATCAGGTCATAATGGTTTCCTCTTTCCACAATTCTTCCTTCCTGCAATATAATAATCTCATCTGCTTCTGTAATGGTACTCAAGCGGTGGGCAATAACCAGGGTTGTTCTTCCTTTCATCAGGTTGTTTAAGGCATCCTGAACTAATTTTTCGGATTCTGTATCTAATGCAGAAGTAGCTTCATCCAAAATAAGAATGGAAGGGTTTTTAAACACAGCTCTCGCTATACTCAATCTCTGTCGTTGTCCTCCTGACAATCGCATACCTCTGTCCCCAATCACCGTTTCGTAGCCATCCTCCGTATCCATAATAAAATTGTGAGCATTGGCAATTTTCGCAGCCTGGATGACATCTTCTTTTTTTGCATCTGGTTTGCCTAAAGCTATATTGTTGAATATTGTATCGTTGAATAAAATGATCTCCTGGGTAACAAAACTCATTTGGTTTCGCAGGGACTCCATTTTGTAGTATTTCACATCCTGTCCGTCTATTAAAACCTGGCCGCTTTTTACATCATAAAACCTCGGTATAAGATCAGCAATTGTTGACTTGCCTACTCCCGAAGGCCCTACCAAAGCAACTGTTTTACCCTTTTTGATCTTAAAGCTTACATTTTTTAATACCGGCTTATCGTTGTAAGCAAAGCAAACATCTTTAAATTCTATGTTTTGTTTAAATAACTCCAAAGGGACTGCACCAGGAAGATCATCCACTTCTATTTTCTTATCCAATACTTCTAAAATACGATGACCTGCTGCCTCACCGCGTTGAATATTAGACAAGGCCACCACCATAGACTTAGCTGGCCGGATAACCTGAGAAAAAATGGCAACAAAAGCAATGAACTCACTTGCCTGCAAGCCTGTGCCTACTGCATTGTTTTTCAACACCAGGCTCCCTCCAAATACAAGAATGCAAGCCACCACTAATACACCGGAAGCTTCAGAAAAGGCGGGCGCTAATTCTCTTTTATTGAATCCCTGGATACTGGAACGACGGTAAAAATCATTTTCACGGCTGAACTTATCGACAATAAATTTTGTAGCATTAAATGAACGGATGATCCGCATTCCCATAAGGGTTTCATCTATAATGGTAAGTAAACGCCCAATGGAAGCTTGTGCATCCTGAGCTTCTTTTTTTAATCTTTTTGTAACGATGGCAATGCCAATAGCAGACACAGGAATAATAATCAACGTAAATAAAGTAAGCTCAACCGATATAGTAAATAAAGCAATAAAATAACCAATCATTACGTAGGGCTCTTTAAACAATACATTAATCGAGTTTGCTGCCACTGCCTCTATTTCAAAAACATCTGAATTCATGCGGGAAAGCAGATCGCCCTTATGCTCTTTTGTAAAGTAGCCAAGGTGTAAGTGATTGATTTTGCTAAATAATGCCTCTCTCAGGCGCTTAACAAGGAGCGTTCGCGTATTTATCATGCAACGCTGTGCCAGGTAACGAAAAATATTTGAAAAGACTACTGCTACTACAATGAGGGCCGCAAGAAGATAAAGCGCATACCGGGGATCAATCATTTTTAAACGATATACCTGGTAATAAAAAAAGTCTTTAAAAAAACTGCTTGAAAGTGAAAAATCAGGGGCATGCAGGTATTTCTGAGCTTCTTCCGGAGAAATATTATTAAACAAAAAATTTAATAACGGGATAATAAGTGCAAATTGAAAAATGCTGAAAAATACAGCGATCAGTGTGAATATGAAAAAAGGCAAAATAAAGCGCCGGTAAGGTTTAGCATACTTTAAAAGCCGTTTATAAATTTTCATGGCGCAAACTTATATATCATAAAGTACAAGGAGAATTATATTGTGTGATATATTTCTAAATATTCTTTGGCTGCTTTCTGCCAGCAAAATTGATTGCCACGCTCACGAATGAGCGGCTCCATATTTTTCTTTTTATACTGATACATTCCGTTCCTAAAAACTTCCTGCATTTTCTGTGCATTAAAATCGTCAAAATAAAAAGCAACATCCTGACCTATTTCAGGTAAGGCCGTGCGATCAGATAAAAAAAGTGGTTTGCCTAAGGACATAGCCTCAGCAACAGGCAACCCAAAGCCTTCTGCAAGTGATGGGAAAGTAAACGCATAGCAATTGTTATAATACCATGATTTTTCATATTCCGATATTGCTCCCAATACTCTTACTTTCTCTTGAACACCTAATTCCTGGGCGCTGTGATTTATATACTGAATGTAATTTTCATCATCTCTTTTGCCTGCTATCAGTAATTCCATATCCTTATTTTGTTGTAATAAGGGCAAAAGCACATGAAAGTTCTTTTTTCTGTTCACTACACCGATGGAGAATAAAAACCTGGAAGTAGGCTTATATGAATTTACTGTTAAGCTTGCCGGTTGTAAAATGTTTGTTCCATTATATATTACAATGACGGGTTTATTTCCTACTTCGCAATTTTGAAGAACATCGTTTTTGCAAAATTCGGAGATACATATAATCACATTACTACGGTCTATATTTTTTTGCAGCTGGCGTAAGTTTTTTTGCTTTTTTGATTCTGACTGCGTTTGGTCATAAAGAAAATTCAGATCATGGATGGTGAGTACTACTTTGATCTTTTTATTAAGTTGAGGAATATAATGGCTGCTTTGGTAAGTGCAATGC
>JALZIY010000080.1 GCA_030860085.1 Bacteroidota bacterium
CAAGTAGCCCGTCCCCAGGTTTCTTCTTATTTATTGTGGATTCATAGCAAATATTTTTAAATAGATTAAACTTTTCCATTAATTCTTACTCTTAGGGACTATAACTACAATTCAACCTTATGAGTGAAGTATCTATTGAAAATTGGTTATTAATATTATTGGTTCTGACTGTATGGGTAGCAAGTGCAGTGTCACTTATCGTTTACATAGTAATAAGAAAAAAAAGAAGAGCTTAAACTTCCACTCACATTTTTCTGCTTTTTGAATAGGCAACTATTGGCATCAAAATAAAAAACGACCAAGATTATACTTCGTTTGTTTCTACTAGTGGGGGTTTACTACTTAATACGGTCTTTCTTAAACCCTCAACGAGTTTATTCTAAGTAGATTTACTATTTTGAAATTTATAAAAAAGAAATAATTTTATTCCTCTCATATGTTTTTTTTTAAATGTGGCTCCTGATGCTTACGCATCGGGAGTTTTTTTATACATCTGATAATTGCAATTAGGATAAGTATACAAAACCTGCGATATTTACCCGTTGTGCACAATTGGCGAACAAACAAAAAATCAAAATGAAAAAAACACTTCTTATTCTTTCATGTATACTATCGTTCACTTGCATAGTAATTTCATGTAGCAAGGACAAAGACGATGACAATACAACTAAATCTCCGGAAGAAATTTTAACTGGATCAACCTGGCGATTAGATGAAATAAGATTTTTGCAAAATAATACCCCTTATTACTATAAGCGGGGACAAACAGGCGATGTTTTAGGTTTTGATACAGAATCGATAAAGTTCAACGCTGATAAATCCGGGACTTATAAAAGTGGCAATACGTATAATTTATCTTGGGATTTTGTAGATGCTACAAAAACAAAAATCAGATATGTTGTAAACTACCCTACTCCCCTAACAGTAAACTGGGAGAACATTAAATATTCAGAAACATCTTTGGAGTACACAGAATACTACAATAAAACAGGTACGCAGTCATTGGCTGCTGCGAGAAGGATTCAATAAGCATGCAGAAAGCGAAGCAAGCCAGTTAGGAAAAACATAAAAAAAGCCGCTCAAGTAAGCGGCCTCTATTAGTAATATTCAATGATCAAATCTTCCCTTATACTTTTCAATTATTTTCTTCCTGGATTCCGCTAATTCTATTTCCCTTTCAAATATTACAGTGAGATCCTTTGCCTCTTTTTCAGTTAGATTAGATACCAAATAACCGACTTCAATTTCTTCTAATCTTGCCCGGACAATAGGTTCTTGAAGGTCGGTAAACAACTGTTGTAAGCGTGGCAAGTAATCAGAAAGATCGTTTGTAGCATATTTATGCATCTTGTTGAAAGCCCTTGAATTTTTTGGTACTAAAAAGAAATTTATCAATTGAGTTATAAAATTATGTGTCCATTCTATTTCCCTATAATCATAGCCATATTCTTTGCCTTTTTGTGTTCTACAAAAGCAATACAGGTGCCAGGACAGGCTATTACTTATGGTTTCATTCCTGTCAATAAATTCTTGAATTGTATTTTTTGCTTTCTGCGTATGCGGATTTTCGGGGGCTGATTGTGTTGTGTTCATATTTTAATTTTTAGTTTTGATTAATTGTAATTCATAGACTTTTTTCCACTCTATCAGCTGATCATCATTAATACCATAGTGTTTCAACTCGTGTTTGTTTCGCACCTTTTTTTAACGCAAATTCCCAAAGGGTTGAACAAGTCGCAATACAACCTTTCTCTCCACAGTTATACTATAAAAACCTATCAGTTGCAATGATCAATTTAGAAACAGAAGGTTAGTTTCATCAGAAAAAACACTCTCGTGGGTTGCTTTATTTTATACAGCTTTTGAAATAATATTTGAATCACATCACTTAAAACATTAATTTAATATAACTTGAAATCTTTTTGTTCACCATATACACATAATAGAATACATTTATTTTCCAAACCCAATGAAAAGTAAACGCTGCATCCTTTCCTTAAACATTTATCTTCATTTTTAAAACTTTTTGTTATGAGAAAAAACCTACACTTTTCTATCCTTTTTTTTGTCTGCATTTTATTTTCTGTTCAGATAACGCTGGCACAGGATGAACGCAACCCTGGACTCAAAACGGTTCCACCCGGTCAAGCGGGTACAGAAAAATCTTCCTCTAAACTAAGTCAGGAATTAAGGAATTTATACAATTCCTATTTACCCTCCCCACAGAGGGTAGATGCAAAGGCAAAACCTGATGTGCTAAATGAAGGGCTTAATGATCTTATTCAGGTTATAGACAATATGGTACTGGTGGATATTACCATAATGGAAGCTAATGATACCAAGGCAAAAGCTGAATTAGAAAAAATAGGTTTGAAGGTAAATGCCATGTTTGGACGCGTTATTTCGGGTATGATGCCCATTGAAGACTTACCAAAACTGGAATCGGCTACCAAGGTTAGATTTGTGCATCCTGCCTATAAACCAATGCACCAGGGAAAACCTGTAAGCACCTCAATGG
>JALZIY010000090.1 GCA_030860085.1 Bacteroidota bacterium
TTGATACAGTAATCAATATATTTTGAATTGTTAAGGTGATTGAAAGGGTCGCAATCGGGGAAACGGATACGAGACTTAGTTTCAGGCATTTTATTGACTTGCTCCATTGGATAAAATTAGGATTATCTGTTATCCTTTTATAAAGTCCAAGCTTCATTTACTATATATATTATAGTTTGCCTGGTGCATGATTAAGAAAGAGAATAAATAATTGCACTTATGAAAACGCCACGTTCACGGCTCAGGTACTAAGCAATGCTAAGACATGGCTGGAGTTTACAGAACGCTCCGCAAGAATAAAAATCCAGAGAAGTTAGCCCTGCGGCTTTGATTTAGAAATTTCTCTCACTGCTTCGAATAAACGATCTGCTTCATCAACAGTGTTATAATAATGTGGCGAAACCCGTATTGTCCAATCGACTTTCTTTGCATCATAATCGATAACTGCAAAATTTCTGATGCTAATTGACACACTGATATTCTTATCTGCCAGGAATTTTTTTATAAAAACCGGGTCCGAACCTTTAAGATGAAAAGTAACGAGGCCGGCCAATTCCGCACCTTTATCTTGCACCGTAACCTTATCAATTTCCTGAAGCTCCCTCCGGATATAACCTGAAAGAAATTTTACCTGGTGTTCGATCCTGTTCACTCCAACATTAAAACAGTAATTGATAGCTGACTTAGTCCCAAGCAATAATGCATACGCCGTTTCCCAGTCTTCAAACCGTTTTGCATCTTTTGCCGGAATGTAAGTGTTGTCACTTATCCAGTCTGCACCACGCATGTCAATGAATAATGGTTCCAGTCCTTGTGCTAACGCTTTGCCCGAAACATACAAGGCGCCTGCTCCACGGGGTCCCCGCAAGAATTTCCTCGCAGTGAAGCTGAGAAAATCACATTTAATCTTTTTTACATCAACAGGTAACTGCCCAACGGACTGGCATCCATCAACAAGGTAAAGTGTTTCATATTTCTCACATAAATCACCAACTTCCTGTACAGGTTGCACCAACCCCGAATTTGTTGGAATGTGTGTTACAGCAACAAGTTGAGGGTTATATCTTTTTATGCATTCTTCGAGGCTGTTAAGGTCCACTCCACCTTTTTGCAAGCTTTCGGCACGAATGAGTTTTGTACCAAACCGTTTTGCAAATGCGAGATAAGATATCTGGTTTGAAATATAATCCTCATTGGTTGTCAGGATCACATCATCTTTTTTAAATGGAATTGAAGAAAGCGCACGGGAAAATGAATCCGTTGCGTTTGCAGTGAATGCGATTTCGCCTGGTGTGCAATTCAATAAGTTTGCCGCCGAATCGTAAAAGGCATTGATATTTGAAACTTCTTTATCTGCTGCTTCATACCCGCCGATCTTGCTTTCTAATTCAATATAGTTTATGATCTCCTGCTTAACTATAGTTGGCATTAAGCTGGCGCCGGCATTATTGAAATGTATCTTCTCAAGACAGGCAGGGGTATCTGCCCGGAATCGGTTTATTTCCTCTAATGTAAAGAGCGTTTCAAAATTTGTATTGCCCATTTTCCCGGTCTTATTTTGTTGCAAGAAACCATATTACAGGAAACGGTCTTTTCTTCCGGTATTTTTTCTTCTTCACTCATTTTTTAGAATTAAAAAGCAGGCATTCCCGGCTGCACCAGTTTCCATCCTGTTTTTTTCTTTTCTTCCTCCACCATTTTTTTTACATCGGACAATAATTTTTTTGCATCGTAAACAATTCCATCCTTAATGGTGTACTTCACACCTCCTGCACGAATGACCTTATTATCTGCAGTTAACCTGATAGCACCTGTACCGTAAAACAATTGTAAATTCTCTAAGGGGTTAACATCAATGATAACTATATCAGCCAGCTTGCCTTCTTCTACTGAACCCAGGTCTTTTTCTACTCCCAATGCCTGTGCTCCGTATAAAGTAGCCGAACGTATTACTTCCAATGGATGAAAACCGGCTTCACGCAACAATTCCAGTTCACGGATATAACCGAAGCCGTAAGTTTGATAAATATATCCATTATCGCTTCCTGCAGTTACTCTTCCGCCGCGGTTCTTGTACTCGTTTACAAATGTCATCCACAGCCTGTAATTTTCTTTCCATGCTATTTCCTGTTCGGTACCCCAGTTGTGCCAATAGGAACCATGAGATACATGGCTCGGTTCATAGAATTTCCATAGCGATGGCAGTGTATAGTCTTCATGCCACTCGGCTCTTCTTGCACGTTGGAGATCACGGTTGGCATCATAAATATTAAAGGTTGGATCAATAGTAAAATCGAGACTCAATAATTCATTCATCACTTTGTTCCAGTGATCGCTGTGCGGTGGTGCTGCCTGTTTCCATAGTGATCCTGCTTCTTCAAAACGGTTTTGTTCATTAGCATAATTGTAAGTCAGCGGATAGTTTTGAATTGTTTTATCAGTGAACAAAGCTTCAGGCAAACCATACCAATGTTCCATAGAAGTAAGTCCTGCACGTGCTGATTGCAATACATTCCATCTTGCTACATCCATTTGAGCATGATGACACGCTGAACGTAATCCGAGTTTTTTATTTTCATGCAAAGCCGCATTCATAATTTCAGGAGGTGCACCAAAGAACTTGATACCGTCAGCTCCTTTTTTTGCATTGTCTCTTACCCATTCAATAGCTTGCTCT
The DNA here is from genome assembly GCA_030860085.1 of Bacteroidota bacterium. Taxonomy (GTDB): domain Bacteria; phylum Bacteroidota; class Bacteroidia; order Chitinophagales; family Chitinophagaceae; genus Flavisolibacter. The sequence goes on from JALZIY010000090.1 coordinate 2,678, forward strand.
TTTGTAATGATGGGTTGCCTGGCATTTTGTTTAAATGAAGTGTATGCAAAAATTCTTGGCGCAGTAATCTTATTTTGTGCACTTTTTTGTTTTTCATCCAGCACCCAATCCAGTCCGTTGCCGCACGATGGATCACGGATGGTAGTAATGCCATGTGCCATCCATAATTTAAAAACATATTCAGCAGGAGTGCCTTGTTCTTTACCGCCGATATGGCCATGCATGTCAATGAAGCCAGGCAAGGCATACATGCCGTGGCAATCCAGTTCTTTACCGCCTTCTTTTAATTTAGGGCGTTTATCCGCATTGATAGGAACTCCGGGATTGCCCACACTATTCAGGGATACAATGCGGTTGTGCTCTATCACTATATCAATAGGGCCAATAGGTGGTGCACCCGTACCATTAATGAGGATAACCCCACGAATGATCAGTTGTGTCCATGGCCCTTCTCCTTCTTTCCGTTCAGGAGCTTTTCGAATTTGTGCGTAAGAGTGAATATAAAGTAATAAGAAAATGTTCAAAAAAAATTTCATAAACAGTAATTGTAATGAAATAATAATAGAAGGTACGAATGGTTTAATTATGTTGGTAAATCTGCCGGAATTTCTTAGTAATTTCTAAATCATATTCCTTTGCTATCTGCCCTATCTTCTGAGGTTGAAGGTTTAGGCTGGAAGTTCAGAAGTTTCAGATTGCTTCAAACTTGATTGTTAATCTTTCAGTGATTACAGATTTGACCAATGTTGTTACAACCCACGGCTTATGCAGTTGCGCGGCTTCGCAAGTTAGCCTTTATACTCTTTTTTCTCAGCCGGGGGAATGAATATCCATTCCAGTGGAAAAATGTAGCAATGCTTGTGTGTTTTGTAAGCTCTTAATGCTAAGTAGCTTTTATCGCCTTGCTAATGTCGTCAGAGAAAAGAGTAAGCTTGTTGTCGCCCGTTTCTGTATGGTCTTTAATGGCAGTACCTTCTAACTTTCCGGTATTTTTATTCAGCGTCCAATTTTCTTCAAGAATTAAACGCCGAACGCCTTGCTGGTTGTTGTTGTTGTCATCATAATATTCAACAGCCAGGTTATTATTCTTTAATTTCAGAATAGCATATCCATTATGTCCAAGTCTTATATCGTTATTTTTGCCAATAACTTTTCTTTCACGCTCATCATATATCACCAGGCTACGGTTTACCGGATCGCCAAAAGTTGATGACCCGGGCTTTTTACCCAACTCTACCGGCATCCCGCCTGTACCAATGCACCTGGCAAATAATTTTGATCCATTCGGCAATTGATTGCATCCATAAAGTGCTAATCGGTGTTCATGTCCCCAAAACCATAATACGGTGCGGTCAGATCCAAGCAATGGTGCAAGTTGCTTAACTGGCTCATGGTGATCGTCATCCCGAAAAGCGGAAAAATTCTGATGATGCGATAGAAAAATAATTCCCTTTTTATCATCATTTTGCAGAACTGTTTCCCGAAGCCAGTCCAGTTGCCACTGATGTAATTTTAAATCATGATTCGCCTTTATTCCAAACAACCCTCTCAAAGAATTATACCCTGTATCCAGGCCAATAATTTTCCAATGGTCGTTCTCAAGGCAAAAAAAACTTGCTTCCTGCTGATTGGTATGATCGCCTTTATAAACACCCATATAAGGCAGTAAATGGGTAAAATAGTTTCTGCCGCTTGAATACATTTCATGATTTCCGAGTAGTGCAAAACTTCCAAATCTTCCATAAGGCCAGGGTGCACCAATTGAATTATTAAAATTATCAGCTATCTCCTTGCTGTTGCCAACATAATAGGTATCGCCAAGATGAATACTATAATCGTTCTCTCCAACGAGACGGGCAATGTTATGAGATTCAAAAGTATCAGATGCCCAGTCACTTAAAAGCGCAATGGTTATTTCTTTATCAGCATCACTTGTCATTTTAAATACACCATTATTAACCTGGGGATTGAGATACCTTTGATATTTATAATGATGGTTACCCAAACGCGATATATTTTTTAAAATCCATTTTAATTTACTTTCACCTGTCAATCCGTGCATATCGTAACGCGGTGTTTTTTTTGTAACACTTTCTTTTATGGAATGCATCTGGTTAACAATAGCCGATCTGCTTAATCCAACTAACTCCTCCTGCTTTTTCATGATGGAAGTTTTAGAACTTTAGTAGAGTGGTATCTTCTAAAACATAAAAATAATAAAGAGAAATTTTTCAGTCTAAATTATATCTCAAAAAAAAATCGTTCCTGATATGATATACTTACTTTTAGCAGCATATCTGCAAAAACCCGAAAGTATAAGACATAGAAATAGTTAATAAAAATCTCCACGTGTTATTGGTTTTTGGAATATAGACGGGTATCAATTATTCTCAGTATGGCAAGCGATACATTAAAACGCTCAGAAGCGGGTACTGCTCCTCCACCCGAAAATAGTTTCGCTACAGAACTTCGGGGATTCGGATCGATTGGAATACTTGCTATCATTGTAATCCTCTTGTCCGGTAATGTGTTCGTAGGTAATATTGTTTTGCCTGTTGGCGGCATACTAGTGCTTTTATGGGTGCGGTTATCACATACGCCATACAGTAAGATCGGCTACTCACGGCCAAAAAATTGGATAGCTACTTTGCTTGTCGGCCTGGTTTTCGGTATCGCATTCAAATTTTTTATGAAAGCGATCGTGATGCCGCTTTTTGGTGCCGATCCCATCAACCAGGCCCATCATTACCTCGCAGGAAATACTGCGATGCTCCCGGCAGCCATTTGGGCCATGCTTGTCGCAGGCTTTGGAGAAGAGACCGTGTTCCGCGGGTGGATGTTCGAACGCCTTGGCAAACTTTTCGGACA
>JALZIY010000163.1 GCA_030860085.1 Bacteroidota bacterium
GGCTACCGGCTCATAGGTAAAAAAATAAAAACATAAGAAGAAAAAAGTCTTCTTTCTTCCGCAGTAAATTTTGGCACTATCCAATTATTACCAGATGGCCAATTGATCGTTTTAATGGCAGATCATCAAACGACAGGCGGCTATCCAAGAGTCGCACATGTAATTTCTGTTGATCTTCCTTTGCTTGCCCAGGCCAACCCGAATGAAATAATTAATTTTCATTTAACCGATTTGGAAACGGCGCAGGGAAAATTGATTCAGCAACAAAATCATTTGCAAGAAATTTCAGATGCTTGTAAATTGAAGATGGAAAAGTATTGCCAGAGAAAGCTGTAAGGCGGAAGGTATAAGGTTTAACTAACTTCAATAAATACTTTGATTGATCTCAACTGCGATATGGGTGAGGGTATTGGAAATGATGAAGACATCATCCACTATATTACTTCGGCTAATATTGCCTGCGGTTACCATGCAGGTGATGAGGATATAATGAAACGAACCGTTGAATTATGTCTCAAGTATAATGTTGCTATTGGAGCACATCCATCTTATTTTGATCGTGAAAATTTTGGACGTAAGGATATAGTCCAGACACCGGAGCAAGTGTATGATTTAGTAAAGGGGCAAATCGAATTATTAAAAAAAATAGCCGAAGAAGCGAAAGCTGTTCTTAAACATGTAAAACCGCATGGGGCATTATATAATAGATCAGCAAAGGATGTGCAGGTGGCAAAAGCTATCGCAAAGGCAGTGAAGAATATTGACGAAGATCTTATTTTGTTTGGCTTAAGCGGAAGTTATTCTATTAAAGAAGCCAAAGTTTTGGGATTAAAAACAAAGAGTGAAGTTTTTGCTGATCGTACCTACCAGGATGATGGAAGCTTAACGCCGAGAACCCAATCAAATGCATTGATTGAAGAAGAAGAAAAAAGCATTCAACAGGTTTTACAAATGGTCAATGAAGGATTGGTAACTACAGTTTCGGGAAAAACAATTTCTATTGTAGCAGAAACTGTTTGCATTCATGGTGATGGAAAAAATGCGGTGCAGTTTTCGAAGCGTTTGCATGAGGTGTTGAAAGAAGCTGATAAACACTAATCAAACATAAAAAATTTACAAAAAATAAGACTGTCTCGAAACCCCCCTTCAGGAGATGGGGGCGTACGCAATTCCGCCATCCTTGGTGCTGCATTTTTAATGGCAACATCTGCTATTGGTCCCGGTTTTTTAACGCAGACCACCAAGTTCACCAGCGAACTGATGGCGAGCTTTGGTTTTGTTATTTTGATTTCTGTTTTACTTGATATTGGCGCCCAGGTTAACATCTGGCGGATAATCACTGTCAGTAATAACAGGGCGCAGGACATTGCAAATAAAATTTTCCCGGGCTTAGGTGTAGCATTGGCTTGCCTGATTGGTTTTGGGGGATTGGTATTTAATATTGGCAACATTGCAGGTTGTGGTTTGGGCTTTGAAGCATTAACCGGTTTGGATATAAAATGGGGGGCTGTACTAAGTTGCATAATAGCGCTTGGTATTTTTTGGTATAAAGAAGCAGGCAGGTTAATGGATAACTCTACCAAGGTGATGGGCATTTTAATGATCTTACTCACGTTGTATATTGCTATTGTATCGCAGCCACCGGTTGCTGAAGCTTTATATCGAACTGTATGGCCCGAAAAAATTGATGCCTTAAAAATTGTGACACTGGTTGGCGGCACAGTAGGTGGGTATATTTCTTTTGCAGGCGCACATCGGTTGCTTGATGCAGGTATAAAAGGTAAAAGTGCCTTGCCGCTGGTAACACGCAGTTCGATAAGTGGAATATTGGTAACAGCAACTATGCGGTTTGTTTTATTTTTTGCTGCCTTAGGCGTTGTCTGGCATGGGGGAATTTTAAGTGAGATAAATCCTGCCGGTTCAGTATTTCAGATTGCAGCAGGAAATATTGGGTATAGATTTTTTGGTTTGGTTATGTGGTGCGCCGCCATTACATCTGTGATAGGCGCTTCTTATACTTCTGTTTCTTTTTTTAAAACGCTGCATCCTGCTATTGAAAAGCATAGCCGTATTATTATATCGATATTTATTATTTTTTCTACACTTGTTTTTATTTTATTAGGCAACCCTGTAACCTTATTAATTGTTGCGGGGGCATTTAATGGGTTGATCCTGCCGGTGGCCTTAGCTGTAATTTTAATTGCAGCAACAAAAAAGAAAATAATGGGGGATTATAAACATCCCCTGTGGATGCAGGTAGCAGGCTGGGTAGTGGTTATAGCGATGACGTGGATGGGTTGGATAACTATTAATACAAGTTTATCAAGATTGTTTTAATTAATAGAAATAAAAATGATCCACCTTTTTTGACTCACCCCTCCCGCCCACGCGGGACAAGCCTGCGTTACCCCTCTTTGCCTTGAAGAGAGGGATGCCATCCGCCTAAGGCGGATGGCGGGTTGAGTTTTTTCTGTATGAGGAAGCCATTGCAACCTTTTTACATTTTTGTATTATAACCGTAAACATTAAGTGACTGCTGACGAAGAAAAAGAATTACTAAAGCTCATAAAGAAAGATCCGCAGGCATTTGCTATTCTTTACGACAATTATTACAATCCCATTTTTTCATACGTGTTCCGTCGGCTTGGAAATTTTGATTTGTCAAAAGACATTACTGCCGAAACTTTTTTGAAAGCCTATCAAAAAATTGGCAGTTTCGTATGGCGTGGAATTCCGGTTTCTGCGTGGTTTTATCGCATAGCATCAAACGAGATCAATTTATTCATTAGACAAATGAAATATTTTCCCGAATATATTGAGGATACCGGGTTGCGTCATTTTTTTCAATACGAAGAAGGAGTAGAGACAGAGAAAGCGGCACTAGAACAAGCCATGCTGGAACACAAACAATTTTCTGATGTACAAAAACAGCTTGCTCACCTTAATGTAAAATACCAGGAAGTAATTGCCTTACGCTTCTTTGAAGAAAAACCAATTAAAGAAATTGCTCTTATTCTTTCAAAAAATGAAGGCACAGTAAAATCACTTCTTTCGCGTGGCCTGGAAAAATTAAGAATAGCAATGGGAAAAAAATAATGCAACGTTTTTTCTTATTGAGCATTATACCATCAAAGATTCTTTCTCATGAAACAGCTTTATATTATTGTGTTTTGCTTGATGCACTTTTCTTTGTCGGCATGCGACGAACAAAAAAAGTTTTTTCGTGATAGTCTTGAACAAAAATTGGACAACCTGGTGCCTCTTCTTTTGAAAGAACACAAGGTTCCAGGAGTATCTCTTGCAGTGATCCGCGATGGCAAGGTATATTGGACAAAAGGATATGGAATGGCAGACAAAGAAAAAAAAATCCCTGTTTCTTCAACTACACGTTTCAACATCGGCTCTGTTTCAAAAACATTTACCGCTTTTGCTGTACTAATGCTGGCCGAAAAAGGAATGATCGATATTGATTCACCCATTCATAAATACCTCAAACGTTGGCAGTTACCATCTTCAAAATTTGATCACCAAAAAGTTACAATTAGGCGGGTGCTTAGCCATACAGCCGGACTTTCGGTTGCCGGTTATCATGGCATTTACAAACCTAGCGACGCCTTGCCAACACTTGAGCAATCTTTATCAGGTTATGAAGGAAGTGATGGCCCTTTATACTTGATGCAGGAGCCGGGTGTTGGCTTGCGTTATTCAAGTGGCGGCTAT
>JALZIY010000186.1 GCA_030860085.1 Bacteroidota bacterium
CCATAGGATTTGTAAATCTTAAAAATCCGTTCCCATTCTTTCACATCAGTGGAAGGATAACCGGTGAGTGGAAAATGTACACAATCCAGATTGCCCCGCATAAATACGGGAGCATTATTAATAAGGATTTTAGACCTGGTATGCCCAACACTGCGAAAACCAAAATCGGCTGTTACTTCATCTTTGTTTTGAAGCGTAGCAGAAATGCGGTACCGGTTAGGCGAAAACTCATCCCATAGTTTGATGGGAAAGCCTAGTCGTAATGTGTTTGTTTGTTCTTCTTTGTTTGATAATAATTCCTGTTGGCTAAAAACTTTTTTCCCGGTTTGCAAATCAGTAATTGTGTAAACTACTTTTAATGCAGCAGGGTTTTCTACTTTTAATTTTACGCTAAGTTTTTTATTATCCGCGTCAGGATATACCTGCAGACCGGTAATATGTGTGGTTTCCCTGGCCCGCAGTTCTATTTTACCAACAGCGCCATTCCAGATGCTTTGTGTGTATTCGGTATATACGTGGCCTTTATCGCCGATGTTATAAATTAAATCGTTATTGATGCGAAGCGTTAATACATGTGTGCCGGGTGCTAATTTTCCTAACTGGTGTACATGTGGTACGGCCAGGGCATCCTTAGTGGTTGCAATCTTGCCATCCACCCAAACTTTCGATTCCCACATTACTCTTTCGAGAAACAATTCGATGTCTTTTCCTTTCCATGCAGGGGGTATGTTTATTTCACGCCTGTACCAGGCCGGCCCAACATATTTATAAGCACGGGATAAAATACCGTAATCAGGACCGGAAGTCTTGATACCCTTATGTGCTTCATCGGTGGTGCCCGGGAGCTGAATGGTTTCTGAAAATTTTTGCCGGTGCCATTGTTGTTTTTCACCGCTGCTGTCAGGGTCAAGCTGAAAGTTCCATGAGCCCGCTACTGATATTTTTTTTTGAGAAAAAATTTTATCGGTTGATAAGAAAAGCAGGCATATTACCAGTAAAAACCTAATTGACATGATGACTGAATTTGAAAAGTTTAAGATCCTGCATTTACAAAATGAATGGTATGCTAAAAATTGATTGATAAGCGACATAATTTATTTTGATAGTTCCTGCTCAATTTGTTCCAGCGATTTTCCTTTTGTTTCCGGCACTTTGCGGATTATAAAAATGAAACCAACAACACAGATAAATGAATAAATAAAAAAAGTGTTGTGCATACCAACATTTTTTGCTAACACCGGAAACGTAAACGTGAGGATAAAATAAGCGGCCCATAAACACAATACCGAAAACGATATCCCGGCACTGCGTATGCGGGATGGAAATATTTCTGCTATCAATACCCAGGTAACGGGGGCCAATGAAACAGCATATACACCAATAGCGGTTAATAACACATAGGCTACGGAAGCTGATTTTGATTGTAATAACAAAGCCGTGGCAATATATAAAACAGCCAACCCGATGGAGCCAATAAGCATCAAAGGTTTGCGGCCCAGCTTATCAACCAGGGCCATGGCCAGTAAGGTAAACAAAAGATTAACCACCCCTATGAAAACAGTCTGCAATAACTGGTCGTCTTTGTTGGCACCGATAGCCTCAAAAATATTAGAGGTGTAATTAAACACCACATTGATGCCACAGAATTGCTGGAATACAGCCAGCACTACGCCGATGATTACAAATGGTATCCATTGCTTCTGAAACAACTCAGCCAATTTTGTTTTTTTATGTTCAGTGAAAGAATTTTTAATGGCCGATAAAGTTTCATCGGCATATTCTGTACCGGCAGTTTTTTTCAATACATTCAGGGCTTTCGTTTCTTCTTTCTTTTGTATTAACCAATAAGGGCTTTCGGGTAAAATAAAAACACCCAATACAAACACCGCAGAGGGAATAACGCCTAAACCAAACATCCAACGCCATGCATCATCGCCATTGTTTCGCAGCGAATAATTTATCAGGTTGGTCAATAAAATTCCGATAACAATGGTAAGCTGGTTTACGGCCACCATGCGGCCTCTATACTTGGCAGGCGAAACTTCAGCAATGTACATAGGCGATATCATAGATGCCATGCCGACACCTGCTCCCGCTATAAAACGTGCCGCTATAAAAAAACTTAGATTGGGTGAGAATGCCATACCTAAGGAAGAAACCATAAAAATCAATGCTGCACAGAGCAAGGTTTTTTTTCTGCCATAAACATCGGCAAGTTTACCGGCAAGCACGCAACCAATAATAGCACCGAGAGCAAGTGAACCTGTAGCAAACCCTTCCCAATATTCGGTTAAACCAAATTGCTCCCTTAAGAAAGGCAAAGCTCCCGAGATAACAGCGAAATCGAATCCGAATAAATAACCCCCCATTGCAGCGCTAAAAGCTATTAATAAAAGGTAGGTCATTTTTGTTTTTCCTGCCTGAGTACCGGTGTTAACAGATGCTTGTGCTGTAATGGCCATAAACAATTCTTTATTTTTTCTTTACAACTAACAAAAGATCATTATTTCTGGCAGCAATAAATAAGGGATATTGTTTTGTGCTTACCATGATCATATCCCGCACATCACCTTGCATAGTAAAACCACTTTGTTGCGGGTACAACACTTTAAAACTTCCTTTGCCATCTCCCTGCAGCAGCCAGCCACGATTAGCATCCATCCTTCCCAACTGCACCCGCCAGGGATAATAGTTGCCGGTGATGAGCAAATCTTTTTTACCATCCTTATTCCAGTCTCCGGCTACTATTCCCATCAGTGCGGAGAACTGTGCTTCAACCGGCAACTGGCGGGCTATGAATTTTCCATTCCTGTTTTCAAAATAACAGGACGCTAATTGTGTTGCTTTCAGTGTTATTGCTTTTTTCATTTGCTCTGGTGTAAACAACTGATCAAATGTGGCGTTGGAATAATTTTCATAGCGGAGAAATTTTTTACGCATCACCGGCAATTGTTCTGCTAATTCATCTAAAGAAGCATACGGATAATTTTTACCTTGTATGTAATAACAAAGTAGCGGATCAACCGATCCATTGTTATCAAAATCGCTGTAGCAAATACCAACCGGCTCACTAACGGATGCTTTGAACTGCGTATTCAATCCAACATTGCCAGCTACAATATCCAAATCACCATCGCCATCTATATCGTCCGTAATGATTTTACACCACATGCCGCCTGTTTCACCTAAGCCATACTTG
>JALZIY010000230.1 GCA_030860085.1 Bacteroidota bacterium
GTGGGGGGCAAATTTCCTGTCCGATTGTGTTTCGTGGACCAAATGGAACTGCCGGGCAATTGGGTGCACAGCATTCCACTGCTTTTGAAGCTTTGTATGCAAACATTCCAGGATTAAAAGTAGTTTCTGTGAGTAACGGTTATGACGGAAAAGGTTTATTAAAACAAGCTATCCGTTATGAAGAAGACCCGGTGATCTTTATGGAAAGTGAAGTAATGTATGGTGACAAAAGCGATATTCCCGATGAAGAATATTATATTGAATTTGGAAAAGCAGACGTAAAAAAGCAAGGTACTGATGTCACTATCGCTTCTTTTGGTAAGATGATGAAAGTAGCATTAGGGACCGCCACAGAATTAGAAAAAGAAGGAATAGCTGCGGAAGTGATTGATCTTCGCAGCATCCGTCCTTTAGATTGGATGACTATTTTAGAAAGTGTAAAAAAAACCAACAGGTTAATTATTATTGAAGAAGAATGGCCATATGCCTCTGTTTCTTCGGAGGTAACTTACCAGATACAAAAAGAGGGTTTTGATTATTTGGATGCACCCATACGACGACTTACTGCAGCGGATGCTCCCTTACATTATGCACCGAACCTTGTTACAGCCGCTTTACCAGATGTACCAAGAGCGGTAAGGCTTGCAAAAGAAATTATGTACTTGAAAAAATAGGTTAGCCCAAAGGTTACTCAACTTGAGAATTAGAGTAGAGTTGTGTACACATTACACAAGTTTTTCATACTCACTTGTTTATTTTTAAAAAATTACTACAAATAGTTTTGTTTCTCCAAATTAACCTGCATCTTTGTCTCGGTTTTTCATAGGATATTGGATTTTACACGAGGCTGGATTTCTATCCGGCCTTTTTTTTTGCTTATAGGCCAATTAAGATACTCTATAATAATTGTTGTGTCGCTCAGTCAGCAATAACAACAGGCAGGGAAGTATCCTGGAAGTGTAATGTTATTATAGATTGTTGAATGCTCAAAGCTCAACTATCAATGTTCAATATGAATAGTAAACGGCAGTTAGCTACATAGTTATAACACTTACTTTTGCGGGAACTAAATACGTATTACATGCGCCCTGTAAATCGTACTATTTTAACCCTTGACGAATTTACTATTCAATCCATACGCCAGTTTCCGCAGGCAACCGGCGAATTAAGCTCTCTTTTAAGAGATATAGGGCTGGCCGCCAAGCGTGTGAATGTTGAAGTGAACAAGGCAGGACTTGTAGATATCCTGGGTGATCATGGAACAGTGAATGTACAGGGTGAAGAAGTGAAAAAATTAGATGTGTACGCAAATAATCAATTTATGGGCGTATTACAAAGGGGAATTAGTTGTGCCGGTATTGCAAGCGAGGAGTTAGATGAATTTGTAGCCTTTGATGATGAGGCCAGCAACAACTCCAAATATGTTTGTTTGTTTGATCCGCTGGATGGCAGCGGTAATATTGATGTGAACGTTTCCATAGGAACCATTTTTAGTATATATCGCCGGGTAACACCAAAAGGGAAGCCTGTGAAGGAAGAGGATTTTTTACAAAAGGGTCGAGCTCAAGTAGCTGCCGGTTATATGGTGTACGGTTCTTCTACTATGTTGGTTTATGCTACCAGGAGAGGTGTTAATGGATTTACATTAGATCCTTCCATTGGTGAATTTTGTTTAAGTCACCCCGATATTAAATGCCCCCCAAATGGCAATATATATTCAGTTAATCACGGCAATTTTTTTCAATACGATGAGGGTGTAAAAAAATATATCAATACTTGTCAGCATAGAACCAAAGAAACGGGGGGGCCATACACACAGCGCTATATCGGAAGCATGGTAGCTGATGTACACCGCAATTTAATTAAAGGTGGCATCTTTATGTACCCCGGCACAGCCGATAAGCCAAAAGGCAAATTGCGTTTATTGTATGAGTGCAATCCATTTGCTTTTATTGTAGAAACCGCAGGCGGTGTAGCCACTGATAGCAAGCGCCCGATTTTAGATGTTGAACCAACGGAACTTCACCAGCGTACGCCTTTTTTTATAGGCAGTAAAGATATGATGGCTGATCTTCAGGGATGTATATCGAGTACAAAGGCAAATGTCACTGCATGAAGAACAGCATCATTTCAGTAAAAGATCTTGTCAAGAATTATGGAAATTTTGAAGCTGTAAAAGGAATTTCTTTTGATGTGTATGAAGGCGAAATCTTTGGTTTGTTAGGTCCTAATGGTGCCGGGAAATCTACCACGCTTGAGATCATTGAAACCTTAAGGGAAAAAACGAGTGGTAAAATTGTAGTAGATGGAATTGATTTAGATAAAGCGCCAAACGATATAAAAAAAATAATTGGTGTTCAATTGCAGTCAAGTGGATATTATCCTGGGCTTAATTTATTGGAGTTAATTGAACTCTTTTCAGGCCTATATAACCGCAAGGTTTCTGCAATGAAATTATTGGAAAGTGTGAACCTCCGCGAAAAAGCAAAAGCAAAATATAAAGAATTAAGTGGCGGGCAAAAACAACGTTTTTCGGTTGCCACAACCTTGATCAATGATCCAAAAATTATTTTTTTGGATGAGCCCACTACAGGGTTGGATCCACAAGCCAGGCGTAACTTATGGGACCTTGTAAAAAATATCCGGCAGAGAGGTACCACTGTTATTATTACCACTCATTATATGGATGAAGCTGAGTATTTATGTGAACGTGTTGCCATTATGGATGCTGGTAAAATTGTCGCGATGGATTCTCCGGATAAATTGATTGATAATTTGGTAGAGACTGGTTTTGAGCGCCCCAAAGAAATGAAAAGCGCTAACTTAGAAGACGTGTTTATTGCTATGACAGGCCATTCTTTACGAGAGGCGTAGAACTATGATTTTCAGGATTAAATGTCTGAACCATGATTGAAGGTGATAAGACGGATTAATAGGAAAACTCCTTTTTGTCATTCCGATACTTCGTACCTCAGTACAGGCTGTGAAGGAATCTCATAGACTGACAATAATAGTTTTTATGTCCACAATGATATCTTATTAAAAAAAACAAATGACTCTTCAAGAAAAACTTAAACAAAATATGATGGAAAAAATAAACAAAGAAAAAACAGAAGGCGCTGAATTTTTAACTGCCAATAAAGAAAAGGAAGGCGTTATTGAATTACCGGGAGGTATGCAGTATTTAGTATTGAAAGAGGGCAGTGGTGAAAAACCAAAAATCAACTCTAAAATAAAGGCTCACTATGCAGGGTCTTTACTCAATGGAAAGGAATTTGACTCTTCATATAAAAGAGGCCAGCCCTTCGATGCGCCCATCACTGCATTAATTCAAGGCTGGCAAATTGCTATACCAATGATGCCTGTTGGGAGTAAATGGCGGTTATGGATCCCGTCTGAATTAGGCTATGGAGACAGGGGAGCAGGAGCCGGCATACCTGGTGGGGCTACATTAATTTTTGATATTGAATTATTAGAAATCCTAAGTTAATTATGCAAAATGATCTTCGTTATCCGATTGGAGAATATGTGCCTGAAATTTTTTCAGAGACGATAAAAGAGCAATGGCTGTCGGATATAAAATTTCTTCCAACCGCTATTGAAGCAGCTATTTTGAATTTAGACGAACATCAATTAAAAACGCCTTATAGAGACGGTGGCTGGACGGTACATCAATT
>JALZIY010000265.1 GCA_030860085.1 Bacteroidota bacterium
GAGGGAGGCCACATGATAGAAGATAGCCTGAAGTACCTGGATAGTTTATTTAAAAGAGGAGTAAGGTATATGACGCTAACCTGGAACAATTCAACTTCTTGGGCAAGTTCCGCTGCAGATGAAGCCCACCCAAACCCCCGTCCGACCGACTCATCCGGGCGGGCTCCCGGTGAGAGGGCTTTGAAAGACTCCGCAAAACAAAAAGGATTGAATGAATTAGGAAAACAGGTAGTGAGAAGAATGAACGAATTAGGCATGCTCATAGATCTGAGCCATGTGGGGGAACAAACTTTTTGGGACGCCATTGCTATCACAACAAAGCCCGTTATTGTATCTCACAGTTGTGTTTATAATCTATGTCCTCACCGTAGAAATTTAAAAGATGACCAGATAAAAGCAGTGGGTAAAAACGGAGGTGTTATTCATTTAAATTTTTACTCAGGGTTTTTAGATAGTAACTATGCAAAAAGAAAACAGAGCTTTGATAAAACACATGCTCGTGAATTGGATTCATTAAAACTATTAAAGCGGCAAGACTTTGAAATAGATTTTTGGATGGCTAGAAAATATCCACGGGAAGTGCAGTCTCTAAGGCCACCTCTGTCGTTGTTATTAGATCACCTGGACTATATAGTAAAAATGATCGGTGTTGATCATGTTGGCCTCGGCTCTGACTTTGATGGTATTGAATCAGCGCCACAGGAATTGAATGATGTAACGGATTTTCCATTAATAACAAAAGGATTGATGGAGCGTGGCTATAGTAAAAGAGAAATCAAAAAAATATTAGGCGACAATTTTTTACGCATCTTTAAAGCCAATAGCAAAGACCTCACAGGTTTTTAAAACCTGTGAGGTCTTTAAAACCTGGTGCTTATGTAGGATGGTATCACCTCAAAAAGTCTCATTATGAAAAGCATAATATTTCTATTATTGTTTATTTCTTTCAATGTTTTTGCCCAGCAACGAAAAGCATTGGTAGGAGGAACTTTAATTGATGGTTTTGGCGGAGAGCCTATAAAAAATTCTGTCATTCTCATTGAAGGCGGCAAAATTGTAAAAGTTGGGCAGGTGGGCACAGTAACACTTCCGCCGGGCACTGATATCATATCTACCGAAGGTATGAGTGTGTTGCCAGGCTTGTGGGACATGCATGTGCATCTGATGATAAACGGCCATGCAGATTATGCCCATTGGGATAAAAAATACCCTCTTGTTTTTCGTTCTGTTATTATGCCTGCCTCGGCTAAACAATTATTACATGCTGGTGTTACCAGTGCCCGTGATCTGGGAGCGCCACTCGAAGATATCATTGCGGTAAGAGATGCGATTAACGCTGGGAAACTTGAAGGCCCCACTATGTATGTAAGCGGTCCTTTTTTGCAGCACGAACCATACCCCGGCACAGAACAGTTTCGCTGGGGCATTAAAGGCGTTGCAGATGCACGGGCAAAAGTGCAGCGGCTGGCAAAGGCAGGGGTAGATTGTATTAAGCTGGTTGACCAAGATCAGATGACCATGGAAGAAATGGTTGCTATAGTGGATGAAGCACATAAACATAAATTAAAAGTGGTGGCACATGCACACCGGCCTGAAGAGATTAGGCGGGGGCTGAAGGCTGGTGTTGATTGCTTTGAGCATACAGGTTTAGCTACAGCGCCGGAATACCCGGCAGATGTAATACAATTGCTTCTGGAAAGGACTGGCAACTCAAATAATAAACTATTTTGGTGCCCAACCATAGAAGGTCTGTGGAACTACAATTATAATATTCATTACAAAGAACATCTCGATGATCCTTCGTGGAAATTAGGTCTCCCGGATAGCATTGTGCAGGATATCAAACATTCCATTGCCAATTCTTCCCAGCTTTCTTATTTCCAGGTAACTCCATACCGCAGTCCCACATTGAAAAGAAAATTTGAACAGTTGAAGCAAAGTGGTGTTATGTTGCTGATCGGAACAGACTCCGGCATTCCTATGAAATTTCACAGTCAAAGCACATGGAATGAGTTGGATATATGGGTAAGTAAATTAGGTGTTGAACCAATGGATGCAATCAGGGCGGCCACCTATTGGCCTGCAGTATTCTTTGGCGTGGATAATAAGACAGGAACTATTTCGGAAGGTAAGGATGCGGATATCATTGCAGTTCGTGGAGATGTTCTGCGATATATTAATTTGTTGCAACGTGTGGATATGGTAATAAAAAGTGGCAAGCAAATAAAATAAAATTACAGGATAAATATAAAGTGTGGGACAACAAACGCCTGGCATTGGCACCCGTTTACAATACACACAACATTGACTTTGATGGCATTGAATCAGCACCACAGAAATGGATGATTCAACAGGATTTTCCATTAATAACAAAAAGATTGATGGAATGTGGTTAGTAAAAAGAAATTAAAAAAAATATTAGGTGGCAATTTTTTACGAATTTTTAAAGCGAGTCAATCATTATAAATTTTGCAGCATGAAAAAAATAATTATTCTAACGGCAGCCATCTTATGTTTCACTCATTCTTCCTTTTCTCAAACAAAAATGAATATCGCCACACCTTCCTTACCGCTGCAACAGGTAAAGCCCGAAATGGCTGGTGTATCTTCTGAAAGATTGAAAAGACTTGACAACAACATCATGCAATGGGTGAATGACGGACACACAACGGGGGCTGTAGCACTTATTGTTCGCAATGGAAAGATCGTATATAATAAAGCATTTGGTTATGATGACCTGGAGAAAACAAAACCTATGCGCACCGATAATATATTTCGCATTGCATCGCAGACAAAAGCCATAACCAGCGTAGCTGTAATGA
>JALZIY010000271.1 GCA_030860085.1 Bacteroidota bacterium
CATTGACGGTATTATAGGCAATAAAGCTGTAAGCATTAAACCAATAACCTATGAAGCAAAGAAAGCCCTTTCGGAAGTGATTGAAGCTCCAATTGTTTTTTATGAAAAAGTAAAAGACGGAATAAAAATAACATTTGACGAAAAGTTAATGGATTAAACACGTATGGGCAGGTTCCTCTTGATATCTCATAATTGTTCAGGCTATAGTTTTGGTTCTATCAGTTCTGTTCCTATTGTGAAAGGCTCAATGCTATTCAAGCCAAAACAGAAAAGTTATCTTTATAGAAATCAATTTACATGGAAATTTCGCAACACATAGAAATCAATCCAAAAATTATGATGGGTAAACCTGTTATCAAAGGTACCCGTATAACTGTTGAATCACTTCTTGAAAAACTATCTTCCGGTGAAACAGAAGAAGATATTCTGCTTTCTCACCCACACATTACAAAAGAGAATATAAAAGCTGCTCTTGGCTTTGCAGCCCAATCTTTAAAGGGTGAAAATATTTATCCTGTTTCCTTATGAACTTATTAGCTGACGAGGGAGTTGACAAACCTATTGTGGATGAATTAAGGAACAATGGTTTTGATGTGGTTTATATTTTAGAAACAAACCAGGGAGCTGATGATGAATTTATTCTTGCAATGGCAAATGCTGACAAAAGAATATTACTTACGCAGGATAAAGATTTTGGTGAATTGGTTTTCCGTTTAAAAAATGCTCATCATGGAGTTATACTTATAAGACTTGAAGGTCATAGACCTGCCTTGAAGGCAGAAATAGTTTTAAATGCAATTGTTAAACATACAGGCGAACTGATAAACTCTTTTACAGTCATTCAGCCGAATGCAATCAGAATAAGAAAATAGCTTCCTCAATTTATTTTATGTCTCGAAAGAACAAAAACAATTTGGTGTGTGGATGGATACTAAATAGTTGCAGACCATTGCTGACATCAGCAAAAATGGTAGAAGTTTGTGAGGAGCTAAAAGAGAAAAATTAATTTCATGAAAAAAATCTTCATCGCCACAGTCCGCTATCACAATCTCCGCACTTACTCCAATGTTTTAAAGTTAGTTTACATAAATCTGCTTTAGGATGGATAACGCATATTCTAACCCGTAATTTTTATTACATTACAATTGAATAATAAAATGATAAATCATGAAAATCTTAGTTTGTATTTTCCTTCTTGCTACATCCGTTTTTTCAAATGCACAAACACACACTTTGGAAAAAATGTGGGAAACAGACACCATAGTTGCTATTCCTGAATCTGTTTTACCCGATACAAAGAAAAAAATTCTTTATGTTTCCTTAATCGATGGAGGTCCATGGGATGCAGATGGGAAGGGGGGTGTAGGCAAATTAAATTCAAATGGAAAACAATACAACCCAGGCTGGATAACTGGCCTAAACGCACCAAAAGGTATAGGGATGGCTGGCAACCGTTTGTTTGTTGCCGATATGGGTAATGTAGTAGTAATTGATATACGCAAGGGGAAAATTGAAAAAAAGATACCCATTAATACTGCACAATGGCTGAATGATGTTACTGTGTCCAACAAAGGGATTGTATATGTTTCGGATTCCAAGACCGGACGAATATGGAGAATGGAAAATGATATAGCTGCGCTTTATATTGACACACTCAAAGGTTTGAACGGGTTAAAAGCTGTTGGAGATGAACTTTACATTGGTGCAGGAAAAAGTTTTTTAAAGGCAGACGTGAAAAAAAACATTACGAAAGTTGCAGAACTTTCGCAAGGCATTGATGGCATTGAGCCAGTTGGTAACGGTGATTTTATCCTCACTTCATGGGGGGGATACATTTTCTATATTTCTGCTAACGGCAATGTGGAGACCTTACTGGATACACATTCCATGTTATAACAAAAGGCTTAAAAATAACTTTAGAGAAAAACTTCACCTTAAGCAGTCATTCACTTCATGAAAAAAATCTTTCAGCTATCAAAACCTACGCAATCACTCAATAGGTCCTGCATTATTACCCCAGCCACAAAAAATGCAATGGGCTACCGGTGTGGAAGTAGATGAACTCAATTGGGGGACCCATTGCTATTGTGCAAAAATTTCAATCATTACAAACGCCTTACCACGGGTTATTTTGATTGCAGCTATTGAACGACCTGAAAGGAAAATTGGAGACATTACTGTTTACAAATGGATGGGCAAATTACCTGATGAGGAGCTGATACAACGCTGCATTGGCGATGCTGTTACAGGGTAATTTCAGTTAAGAGGCAATCCTTACAACTTCAATTTCAGCACCTTTCTTAACAGCTTCCGATACCAACAGTTGAATTTTGTTTGTTGTTTCTAAAGAGTAATATGCTTCACCGCAGTTGTCACAAATTTCTGCTTCAACATCTCTTAAAACCAGCAGGCTTCCATCTTTTTCGATTGTGCAGGTGGTTTTGCCTTTGCGTGTAGTTCCTGTTTTACAAATAGAGCATTTCATACTACTTTATTTTATTTATGAAGTCAGCGTCCCAAAGGCTTTTATCAGGACGATAACATGTTATTATAATACAAATATCATCATCTGAATTGTGAGCCAAAACAACATGTATTGGCTCGCTGTTTACAAATTTAAGAATAAGAAAACTGGGATAAGGTTTGTCGTCAGAATAATTCGCTATAACTTTTCCATGATTGATTACCTCCAGAATATCATCTGTACTGATATTTCTTTTTATCAATGCTTTTAAAGCATGGGTGCTAAATAAAAAATTGCTGCATTGAATTAGCATTTTACAAGATAAAATTATGAAAAAACATCATAGCACAAATTTTTTGAAAAATACTTTCCCCCTTACAAAATCGTTGAAGAAGTTCATGTACCCATCTACTGACTTCCTGACACTGTTACACAGGAAAGCAGATAAAATAAAATGAGCAGAGGTGATGATCTTAATTAATTTAATTTGGAAACATTTGCTATTGATGCAAAAATTTCAATCTTTCTAATTAAAGTTTTTGTCCGGTTCTTAGTAACTGCTAATTTTAAGACACAACAACCCAACATGAAATACCTGTCAAAAAAGCGAAACATTTGCTTTCTCATTTTATCTGTTTTCATTCAAAATACAATAGTTGAGGCCCAGTCATTTACACTACAAGCCATAAAATCCTATCCATATCCTACAGAGCTTACTGCCTCCGCACAGGGATCTAAAATAGCATGGGCTTTTGACGAAGAAGGAAAACGAAATGTGTATGTGGCAGAAGGTCCGGCATACGTGCCACGGAAGCTCACTAATTATAATAATGATGATGCACAGGAGATAACAAGCTTGTCAATATCTCACGATGGCAAATGGGTAGTGTATGTAAGAGGCGGTGATCATGGGAGCAACTGGAATGATGATGTGCCCGTGAATGCCAGTTTCAGTGCCATTCCGCCAAAAGTGCAAATATGGACTGTGCCATTTAATGGTGGTGAACCCAAAGCTATCGCCGAAGCAGATGAACCTGTCATTTCACCAAAGAGCGACTCTGTTGCTTTTATAAAAGGAGGACAAGTGTGGATAGCACCGGTGAATGCTTCAGGTGCTGCAAGAAATCTCTTCACTTCCCGTGGTACTATTGGTTCACTTCAATGGTCACCTGATGGTTCCATGTTGGCATTTGTGAGCAACCGTACAGATCATAATATTATTGGTGTTTACACGATGAACACTGCCACTATTAATTGGATAGCACCTTCCTTCAAAAGAGATAACAATCCAAAATGGTCACCAGATGGAAAACAGCTTGTTTTTATACGCAATGCCGGAGGAGGTGGTGCACCAGACTCTTTACTCGTAAGACGTCATCAGTCCTGGTCAATTTATACGGCTGATGTTGCATCCGGTAAAGTAATTGAAATATGGAAAGCCCCTCCAACACTGGAAGGTTCTATTCCATCTACTCATGGTGGTTATAATCTTCACTGGGCTGCTCAAAACCGTATTGTTTTTCTTTCATACATGGATGGATGGCCGCACATTTATTCAGTTGCTTCAAGTGGGGGTTCTCCTTTATTGCTGACACCCGGCAATTTTATGGCAGAGCATATAAAATTAAGTGGTGATGGTCAATGGATTGTTTTTGCCGCCAACACCGGTCCTGATAAATTAGATATTGACCGGAGGCATGTAGTTCGTGTACCTATTAACAAACCTGCTATGG
>JALZIY010000275.1 GCA_030860085.1 Bacteroidota bacterium
AGCTGGGAACAGATGAACAAGGAATAACGAACAAGGAACAGATGAACAAGCCCGCCAGATGACCCGGTCGGACGAGGAACAGATGAATAAGAACAAGAAATGATGGATGACTAAATAGATATTAAAATTATGGAAGCAAAAATTTATGATCTTGATAAACGTTTAATTGACTTTGCAGTTAATATCATTGAGATTGCTGAATTACTTCCTAATTCTTTTGCAGGTAATCATTTAGCAGGTCAGCTAATAAGAAGCGGAATTGCGCCTGCTCTCCATTATGGAGAAGCACAAAGTGCCGAAAGCAGAAATGATTTTATATATAAAATGAAGGTGGGAGCTAAAGAATTGCGTGAAACTTTTAATTGCCTGCGTATTATTAAAAAAAAGGAATGGATTTCCAATGAAAAAATAGATGCTGTACTAAATGAGAACAATCAGCTTATTTCAATATTTGTAAAAAGCATTAGTACTGCACAAACTAATAACCAGAACAAGAAGAAACTTGTTGAATAATAATTCGATGTTCGTTATTCCTTGTTCCTTGTTCAATATTCATAAGATATGGAAACAGTAAGCACAGATAAACCTCTTTTAACGCCGAAGGATTTTGCTACAGACCAGGAAGTGCGTTGGTGCCCGGGCTGTGGCGATTACTCTATTTTAGCGCAGGTGCAGAAAATAATGCCAACACTTGGCATACCTCGTGAGAACATTGCAATAATTTCTGGTATCGGTTGCTCCTCACGCTTTCCTTATTATATGAATACGTATGGCATGCATTCTATTCATGGAAGGGCAACCGCAGTAGCCAGTGGTTTAAAAGCAGCTCGTCCTGATTTAAATGTATGGATAGTAACAGGTGATGGTGATGGCCTAAGCATTGGTGGTAATCACATGATCCATCTGTTACGCAGAAATTTTAATGTAAATATTTTGCTGTTCAATAACCAGATATATGGTTTAACCAAGGGGCAATATTCGCCTACATCGGAAGAAAATAAAATAACAAAGTCAACGCCTTTTGGCAGCATTGATCATCCTTTCAACCCATTGGCCCTGGTATTGGGTGCCGATGCTACTTTTGTAGCCCGTAGCATGGATCGTGATACAAAACATTTACAAACGATGTTGCTAAGAGCACAGGGGCATCACGGCACATCGTTTTTAGAGATCTATCAAAACTGTAACATATTTAATGATGGTGCTTTTGAAATGTTTACAGAGAAAACAACAAAGGCTGATGAAGCGCTTTTTCTTGAAAATGAACAACCATTAATTTTTGGCGCTAATAAGGATAAAGGAATTAAGCTCGATGGGTTTACACCAAAAGTGGTTAGTCTCAATGAGGGGCTTAGTGCTGATGATCTGTGGGTGCATGATGAAAATGATATTTACAAAGCGCAAATCTTAACCCGCATGTTTGACAATCCAAAAGAAGAGCATCACCTGCCGCGGCCATTTGGTGTTTTTTACCAGGCCATACGCCCTGCTTATGAAGATATGATGATGAAGCAGTTGGAAGAAGCCAAGGCAAAAAAAGGTGCTGACCTTGATAAATTGATTAGAGGTAATGAAGTATGGGAGATAGTGTAAGCACATGTCAGACATCTCGCAGATGTCAGACATATGTTTAACTTTAGATCATGCATTTTGATTTTCTTCAGCCCTTATTTCTTAAAGTTGATGTGTGCCGTACTATTTTACAGTAAGTCTTATGACCTTGTTTCCACTTATTGCATAACCTATATTGTTTGTTGGAAAACTAACACCTTTAATTGGTCCAACTTCTTTTACATCGGCATATCCATTCCATGTATTGCCACCATTATCAGTGCAATACATGGAACCATATGAATAACCAAAATCTCCTCCTGAATAATTACCTCTGCCAAATGCAAAACCCTTTTTATCATCAGTAAAATGTATCGTGAAGATGTCCATTGGAGAATTGGGTAGCTCACTCCATGAACTTCCTCCATTCGTTGATTTAATTATTTTTCCTTGTCCTGAAACATATACTGAACCGTTAGATTCTGATACAGAATAATATCCAATGGCACGTTGAGGGCTCGTTACCACCCATGTTAAACCTCCATCTTCTGTTTTTATAATTTTGTCAAACAAACATACTATATAGCCTTTTTGGGTATTTGCAAATCTAATTTGCATCATTTTCCCGCTAAGATTGTTCACCTTGTATTCATTCCAAGTTTGCCCACCGTCAGAAGTTTTTAGAATTACATTGTCACCTGCACAAAATCCTAGCGAAGCGTTTACAAAGTAGATAGAAGTAATTTCAATTTTATCTGTGGGTGTATAAACTTTTGTCCAAGTCTGCCCTCCATCTAAGGTTTTTAAAATGAATCCCCCACGTGGAATACAACCTGTTCCGTCACATGAGTTTTTCCCTCCGACTGCAAAACCTTTAAGAGGGTCTAAAAAGAATAGAC
>JALZIY010000294.1 GCA_030860085.1 Bacteroidota bacterium
CCATTACGCTTGAACCACAAGGTGGCAGCACTTCTCCTACAATGGAAAAAATGTATGTAATAGGAAAACTATAAGTAATCTGAATATTTCTCCTTAACGTATATATTTCGCATAGCAGATTTAGTAATAGAAATAATGGTTTTATAGTTGGTAAAGGGGCTTTTTCTAAAGCCTCTTTTTCTTTTACATTGCACCATGGTTATTGGTAAAAGGGAACGTGGCATTATTCCTATCATCTACTTTATTTGCATTTCCGTACTTTTCTTTCTTCCAGGATCAACTCTTCCTAAAAGCAACTGGCTTTCTGTTATTTACTTCGATAAATGGGTTCATATCATTTTATTTTTAGGATTGGCCTTATTGAGCTGTTGGGGATTTTCTATCATTCAGGCAAATCATTTGATCAAGCTGCTGGTATTTCTGACCATTTACGGACTTACCGTAGAAGTTATGCAGGAAGAAATCATTAAAGACCGCTCCTTTGCTTTAGACGATTGGGCTGCTGATATTATAGGAAGTTCTTTAGGAATATTTATCTGGAGCCTGAAATACAGGAAGCATATAAAAAAATAGACCCCTGTGGAAACAGGGGTCGCAACCAAAACTAACTGCTTATGAGAAAATTGACTGCTTTATGTGAGAAAGCAAATTAATAACGCAAATATGCTGCCAATAGTTTTATTGTATTTGTTAATGCTTTTCAAAAATCTAATTGTTACTGGATAATTATATTAGAAAATATAGTGCCGGTAGTTAACAATCCTTAGTGTTGGAGCAAGAAAAATGGATTGTGTAAAGCATTCTACATTCATTATACAAATGAGATAAAAATATTACAAGAGAACGCCGACATTATTATGACAAAGTATTTATCCTAAGTAGTTTTACTAACCATTTTTTCTGCATTTTCTGCAAATTGTAAGGCATCAATTAGTTCCTGGATATTACCACCTAGCACGTTGTTTAAATTATACAAAGTCATTCCAATACGATGGTCTGTTATTCTCCCTTGGGGAAAATTATAAGTTCTGATTTTTGCGCTTCTGTCCCCGCTGCTGACAAGTGTTTTCCGGTGGCGGGATATTTCTTCTTCCTGCTTGCGAACCTGTTCTTCATATAATTTTGTACGCAGCATTTGCATAGCTTTTTCGCGGTTGCCTAATTGTGAACGTTCAGTTTGACAAACGACTACAACGCCTGTAGGAATATGTGTGAGGAAGACTTTTGTTTCTACTTTATTTACATTTTGCCCGCCCGCGCCGCCACTCCGTGCGGTTTCCATTTTTACATCGCTTTCCTTTAATTCAAAGTCAATTTCTTCTGCTTCCGGCATAACTGCTACTGTCGCTGCACTTGTATGTACTCTTCCGCTTGCTTCGGTGTCTGGTACTCTTTGTACACGATGCACCCCGCTTTCAAATTTCAGCGTACCGTAAACATCTTCTCCTGCAACTTCTATTTGTACTTCCTTATAACCTCCAACGGAGCCTTCACTTTCGCTTAGTAAGGCGGTTTTCCAGCCCCTGTCTTCACAATATTTTAAATACATGCGTACCAGGTCTCCGGCAAATAAACTTGCTTCATCACCACCGGTTCCGGCACGGATTTCAAGAATTGCATTCTTTTCATCCTGCGGATCTTTAGGTATCAGCATTTGACGAATGCCATTCTCCATCTGTTCAACATTTTTCTCAATCTCAGGCAATTCTATTTTAGCCAATTCACGCATTTCTTCATCATCACCATTTAATGCTTCTTTATAAAATTCAACATCACCAAGCGCCTTCTTATAATCGTTGTAAGAGGAAACAATTTTTTCAAGGCTTCGGTACTCTTTACTAAATTGTCCAAATTTTTTATTATCGGCAATAATTTCAGGATTGGTAAGTGAAACACCAATATTATCGAAACGGGCTTTTATAGCTTCTAATTTATCAAGCATAAGAAAATAGGGTGGCAAAACTACACAATTGCTATCATTGAATCAGGTATTTTAGTCGTCAGATGCAGTACAGAAAATTTAAGGCAGATTCGATATTTGATGGTAAACAGTTTTTGTACAATAAAGTAGTGCTTGTTAAAGAAGATAATAGCATAGAAGCCATTGTTTCAAAAGAAGAGGCAGGTGAGGGAGTGTTAGAATATAGCGGCATATTAATACCCGGTCTTATTAATTGTCATTGTCATTTAGAATTAAGCTATTTAAAAAATATTGTTCCGCCATATACGGGATTAGTAAATTTTCTGATGGCGGTTGTAAAAAACAGAACAATCATTCCAAATAATCACGGGGAATTAATATCGGGGGCAGAAAAAGAAATGTCTGAAAATGGAATTGTAGGTGTGGCGGATATCTGTAATACAGCAGATGCGATATCAGCAAAAAAAAATAGCAACATTCGTTGGCATAATTTAATTGAGGTGATCAATTTTAATGATGATCATTTAGAAGAACGATTAATGAAGTATAAAAAAATAGCAGAAGAACATAAACAAAATGGTTTAAAAAATATATTAACTCCACATGCCCCGTATAGCGTAAGCAAAGCAACTCATAGTGCAATTAATATCCTAACATCCGGTGCAATTATTTCTATACATAACCAGGAAACAGCGGCAGAAAACGAATTGTTTCAAAATGGCTCCGGCGATTTTTTGAACCTGTATGAAACTTTCGGGAACAGAGTCTCTCCTTTTGAAATTAGCGGCAAAACCAGTTTGCAAACCTGGCTTCCTCATTTCACAAACGGACAAACTATTTTATCAGTTCACAACACCTTTATTGAAGAAGGGGATATTTTGTTTGCAAAAAAACACGCAACCCAATATGGTTTGAATTTTACTTATTGCTTATGCCCTAATGCCAATTTGTATATTGAAAATGCTTTGCCTCCTATTGATCTGTTGATAAAGCATGAATGTAAAATTGTATTGGGAACAGATAGTTATAGCAGCAATTGGCAGTTAAATATCATTAGCGAAATAGAAACCATCAAAAAATATTTTCCTTATATTTCTTTACACACCATTTTGCAATGGGCAACTTCAAATGCGGCTGAGGCAATGCAATGGGAAGATTTAGGAAGTTTTGAAAAAGATAAAAAGCCAGGGATTATACACCTGAAAGAAAAAGCTTTAGGTGGCTTTGAAGTAAAAAGAATTTTATGAAGAATTTAAACAGTTGTCGGATTAAGGTGCTCAAACAAGGGAGAGGAGGCTTAAGTCCTTGTTACAAAGGCTTTGACAGGTTCTAATTCCCCTCTCCAATTTATTGGAGAGGGGTAAGGAGTGAGGTTCAAATAATCACACTATCTCCGTCATTTAAATAGCTTTCATCAATTACCGCACCGAGTCCCGACACATCAGGTACTTCTATAATTCCTTTATCCAAATAATTAATGCCACCAATTACCGGGTCTTCAGTAAACATCAGCGGGGTATCAAAATCGCAGTGATGAATGGCATCATTTGTGAGTGCAAAGTGAGCAGCCGCCGTCATACCCAACCTTGATTCCATAAAGCCCCCAACCTGCATCTGCATGCCTGCCTGTTTGCCTAATCGAGCAATCTTTTGTCCTTTAAAAAAACCTCCCGATTTACCAAGCTTAATATTAAACATCTGGCAGGCTTTCAATTGTATTAATCGTTCTGCGTCATGTTCATCGCCGCAACTTTCATCAGCCATAATTGGGATGGGGCTGGCAGCAGATACTTTGCTCAGGTCCATAAATTTCCAGCGGGCAATCGGTTCTTCGCAATGTTCAATATTAAATGGGGACAAGGCTAATAATATTTCTATAGCTTCATCAGCCGTTCTCCATCCCTGGTTTGCATCAATACGCAAGGGATGATCATGGCCAATTCCTTCACGGATGGCTTTTATACGTGCTACATCTTTTTCAAGGTTTTCTCCCAACTTTACTTTGATGGCAGGGAAACCTTCTTTTTGAAAACGGATTGCATCCGCTTTCATTTTTTCAGGATCACCAATACTTACCGTCATATCAGTTTCTAAAACCTTATTTTTTTTACCACCTAAAAACAGGTACAATGGCAGGCCTGCATGTTGTGCTGCTATATCGTGCAGCGCTATATCAAATGCGCTTTTAATACTACTATTGGCATAAATGGTTTTGTCCATGGCTGCAATACAATCAGCAATATTCAACGCATCTTTTTCTTTTAGTACCTGCGCAAAATACTGCCCCACAATAAAACAGGTATCTACACTTTCTCCATTGATACTCATATACGGACTGCACTCGCCATATCCTGCACAACCATCTTTGGTGCGGATTATAACTATTACATTCTTAACATCATAAATAGTTCCTAAAGAAATTACAAAGGGTTCTTTTAATGGAATGAATAATTTATAAATTTCTACCGAATGGATTGTGGTATTTATCTGCATGGGTTGTTTTATTAATAAAGTTAAGCCCACGTCATTTAAAGGATGTGGTAATACTCCTGTTGGCTTCCATGTTTATTGTGTGAAGTTTGATCATGTTAATTCTTGTAAAGGTTGACTTACTTAATGTCGCCATAGTAAATAATAGCATTGACGATTTCGCCCAAGGTCGCCGGGTCGTTATACCATCCTCTGAAGAACATTTTGCCGACGGGAATTTTCGCCTTATCTGTTCCTGTTATCCGTATTAGTTTTGGTTCGTTTCCTAAATTAAATAATCGGCGTCCTTCTCTGACGCCTTCCTCACTATAGAAGCTGAAGGCGGACCAAATCTTTCCGGGATGCTTGTCCTCCAATTCTCCCGGAAAACCTCCCCCGCGACACTCACAGTGCCCCGCGCCGTAGATTGCCAATCCTTTCAGCCCTTTGCTCAATATCTCCCGGCTTACCCTCTCCCTGATAAACCGTCCCCTGTTCTGCTCCTTGGGATTGTCGCCGCCTATCAAACGAACCCTTTTGTCCCGGAGCACCGTTAAATTGACCTTTCTTACAGCCCGCAGGAATGCTTCGTAGATCGGAAACTCCCACACATCTGCACTGTTAGCATCACTCCAAACCACACGCAGCTTTTCACGTGGCAAGTCTTCGCCGTCCAGTACGAAACGGTCCAGAATGTCTTGGTGTGCTATGTTGGCAAATTCGACGATAATCACGTTCACCTTGCGAACGAAGTCAGGGTGCTCTACCAAGGCGATTCGCAAGTGAGAATCATTCTTGTCGCCGTGGCCCTCGCCTAAACAAACAACGTCAGCAGTGTCCCATACGGCCAGAATACCCTTGACTATACCTTGTAGCTTGACTTTTACAGTGGTATCATTCATTTTAGTAATAGGCGCCGGTGTTTGGGTGATAGGGTTATCCTTGTATTTTTCTGCGAACAATCTGGCGACAGTCATTGTACAAAACAACAGTGCTATGCCAAGGGCTTGCTTGCTGTAATTGCGAAAAATCGAAGTCATAAATGTTTTTGATGCAATATACTTCTTTGGGAGTTCGCATATTTGTAATGGCAGCCAACTATAAATTGAGGTTGCGTTAAAAGGGAAAAGGGGTTTTGATTTTGACGTTTCAGGTTTGACACCACATTGGCTCAACACAATTGTTTAAAGTCGGTTTAATTGAAATGTTTTTAATAGTATAGAGGCAATAAAAATACAGTTTGAACGATTTAAGGATAGAAGCTCCGAAAAAATTCTATGAAAATAACACTGATTATTATTTCTTCTTTATTAATACTAATTAGTTGCAAAAAAGAAGTGGATGAATTACCGGCAGTTACTCAAACCGGGGCTAATACATTTGGTGCACGGGTAAAAGGTGAGCTTTGGATACCCCAGGGTTTTGGTGTGGTACCAACAGCAGCTATTCTTGAAGCCCGGTTCAGTGGTAACAATTCCATCTTAATCAATGCACGCAATTTTAGCTCATCACCTACTGAAACGGAAATAGATATTTACCTACAGAATGCAACAAAACCTGGCACTTATTTATTAAACCAAACCACTGCCCACTTTCCTAACCACAATGCGAGTTATGGTTATTACGTAGAGCGCCGGTTTACACCAACCAATGAATGGATCACCAATAACCAATACACTGGGAAAGTAGAAATAACCAGGTTAGATACGGTGAATAATATTATTTCAGGCACATTTGAATTTAATGCTATTAACCTGTATAATACGCCGCAACCTATTTCTATTACTGATGGGCGGTTTGATGTAAAAATTCAATAATCAGATAAGACGGTCGCCCACCATGTGCAATGTGGTAAAAAAATGGGTAAAGTATTGGTATGTCATAAGCAAGGCACACTTGCAGAAAAAACTCTGTGTATTGATGGGAATGAGTACCAGGTCATCTTGCTCATGGTGATCATTTGGGTAATTGTGTAACACCAACAGTATCTTAGAAAGTGGTTCCTTCTAAAAAGGTAGCCATCATGGAAGAAAATATTTTCCGTTAAGGCCATACCGAATCCATCTAGCAGGAATTTCGCTATTAAAAAAGGAAGCCAAAATATGAAAGAAAAGATAAACATTAGGGTTATGGATATGTTGGCAGGCAGGTAGAGAGACGTTCTAATCTTTTTCCCAACCAAACCCTTCAATTAGGTAACAATTATAAACAAGGCAGCTATTTAATTGAAGTAATACAAGGCGGGCAAAGAAAAACAATGATTTTAATTAAAAAATAGCGGTTTAGAAAATCATAATTGCACGTTGAAACCGTCTCAATGCTAAGATTGTGGGGTGGTTTCTTTA
>JALZIY010000301.1 GCA_030860085.1 Bacteroidota bacterium
GCGTAAACTATCTCACCGTGAAAGCGAATTGCTAAAGCTTTTATCTAATAATAGAAATACTCTGGTTGAAAGGAAAGAGATTTTAATTTTATTATGGGGAAGCGATTCATTTTTTAATAGCCGTAACCTTGATGTTTACATAACTAAACTTCGTAGTTATTTGAAATTAGATCCTACTGTTGAGATCATCACTATTAAAGGCATAGGATATAGGTTTGTGATGAATTAAATATCACGATAATCTAATATCAGCCAAATTGTGTTCACCATTTTTTATTTAAACATCCTTAATTTATTTCGTAGGTCCAAAGTGAAGAAACAGAATTGTATCGATGTAACTACAATTGAATTTGGTATTCCTCCAATCTAGTGTTATGTAATCGTCAAGTGACGGATACAGCTTTTTCAATTTCGCTCTTGCTTCTTTGTTTGTAAACTGCCATTGATTTTGCTGTTTTTATTATTCCTGTTTGTTTGCCATGCTTCAACTTCATCTTTTATTTTTTTCATAGTGGATATGTGTCTGTTCAAACATTTACGTCATATTACAGTTAACTTAACACTAAGGTTAGAAATTATTTCTTAAGCCTTTTAGAAAGGCTTCCACAGCTCTTCTTACATCCGTAGCTGAAGCCTGGTGATTATTGACCAATACAGAAAAAAACACGAGCTTATTTTTTTGCGTGTAGATAAAACCACTTATTGCTACCACACCAGAAAGTGTTCCTGTTTTTGCAAAAATATTTGTACTATCCGTTTTGTAATAATTGGTCAGTGTTCCCTCATTACCGGTTGGAAAAATTTCCTTTAGAAGCTCCATCCCAAACTCAGTCTTCATTTTATTTAAAATTGCAACAAAGTCCTGCGGTGTAAATAAATTATAGCGGCTCAATCCTGAACCGTCAGCCCAGCGTGGCTTTTGGGGCAGGTCTTTAAAATCTGTTTTTAAAATGGTATCAATGATCTTTGCATCATCCATTACGCCCAGTAATTCATTACTTACCATCAAAAGACTTTGCTCTGCAAAAAAATTATCACTTCGGTGCATCATTGGTTTCAACATCGAATCTGTCGGTTGGGAATGAATGGCTGCATATTTTATTGCAGTATTCTTTTTCCTAAATGTTTTTTTAACTGTTTTATCCAATGTATCCTGCAGCAACAAATAGATCAGTTCGCTATTGTCTGTAAAAAAAGGAATTTGCAGCTCTCGTTCACGTTGAGCCATAGCTTTCACTACAAAAGAATTTTCCGTTAATTTTCTTTCTATAACTGATGCGTAATTGTTAAAGGCTGCTGTGCTATCAAAACTAAAATTTTCACTGAAAAACTTAGGGACTACAGAAAGGTTTTGCGTTGATCCTTTAAAACGAACTACATTTCCATACATAGGCATAGCACTTCTTTCAGCCATATATGCTTGACTATAATCATTCCATGCCCACCCACTCCCCCAGGCATTATCGCTCCAATTTGCGGTGCTTAAAACTATTTCTTTATCTATATTTTTTAAAAAATCAAATACTCTTTGCCTTTCAAAATCAGGATGTAAAAATGTAGGATCACCTGTCGGATAAATAACAATTATATCATCTGCAATTTCATATTTAATGCCCGGCAGGTTTTTCCCTAAGTATTTCATGGCGATATAGCATGTAGGAATTTTTGTATTGCTTGCCGGTATAAAATATTTATCTCCCTGGTGGTTAAACCAATATTTATTTGTTGAGGGTTCAAAAATACTTATGCCAACATGCGCCATTTGAAGTGCTGCATCTTCAAACACTATTTTTTGAGCAGATTTGCTTATCTTTTTGGATACGGAACAGGAAGAAAAAATTAAGCAACAGGCAATTATCAAGAAGCAGTTGTTATATAGGCGGTCATTAGTAATCATTTTATTGAATATTTATGTAGGGATTTGGCATTGGCAAATCTATTCATTGAAAATTGAAAACTATGGGATTGCCATTGGCAAATCCTTTGTATGTGATATACAATTGCCATTGCCGATGGCAATTAGGATTTGCCAATGGCAAATCCCTACGGTCTTTCCTGTGCCCGCAGCCATCTTTCGGGAATTTCATTACTGCTGGCTAATAAATAGTCTTTATAAGAGCATGCAATAAAAGCTTTATCTGGTAACTGCATCCACCATCTCCCTGTCTTTTTGCTTTGCAAAAAAACAGTTTCCACTTCTGCAAAAGCCGTATGGTATTCATTAAATGATTCCCTCTCGTCAATGGCTACATCCCGGTTGCCTCGGCTTCTTCCATCAACCAAGTACCATAGTATATGGCTGAGCTGTTTGGCAGTCAGCGATTCCTTATCATGTTCCGGTCGATAACCATAAATACCAATACTTAACATATTAGGGCTCATGCCTGCATATTGCATTAAGGTGCAGGCCTCTTCACCAGTTAAGCCGTTGGGTGATACGGTATTTGAAGGCGCAAAAGCATGTGCCAAAGCAGCTATATCAAAAGATAACAATTGACAATTGCGAATGACTGGTTCCATTTCCTCAAGCTTTTCTTTTACCTTTCCTACTCTGAAACAATCAAACCGGAATTTGTCCATCGTTTCCAGCATACGCGGGTGAACGAAATAACTTTGAAAAGCTAAATGATTATAATGGCGCAAATAATTGGGTTCCGCGGTAAACATCTCCATTAGAAACTTTTCGCTGCGTAATGG